>NZ_JABURH010000064.1 GCF_014762765.1 Alcanivorax sp. | reverse complement strand
CGGAGAACCAGGCGTCCACCTGGTCGTTGGTGGTGCCGGTCTTGCCGGCCAGGTCATCGCGACCCAGAGCCCTTGCCTTGCTGCCGGTCCCTGCGCGGATGACGTCCTGCAGCATGGAGTCCATCAACCAGGCAATACGGGGATCCAGTACCCGGGGGGCCATTACCGGGTCAGGCTGTATTGTCACCACTGGCTCGTCGGCGCTGTCCTCGCTGTCCAGGCTGGAGTCCTCCGGGGAGGCCGGTTCGATATTGTCGTCTGTCAGCGCCAGGGGGGGCAGGCAGGGAGGTTCGCAGAGTATCACTTCCGGTGCCTGCCAGAGGATGTCGCCATCGGCGTTCTCGATACGTTGAATGGCCCAGGGGGTGACCCGGTAACCACCGTTGGCAAAAACGCTGTAGGCGGTGGCGATATCCATCGGGGTGACGCTTGCACTGCCCAGTGCCAGGGACAGGTCGCGCTGGAAGCCGTCAGCAGGAAGGCCGAAGCGTTTCAGGGTGTTCATGGCCTGGCTGATGCCGATCTGGCGCAGAATACGAATGGAGACCAGGTTCAGCGAGCGATAGAGTGCTTCGCGCATGCGGGTGGGGCCGTAGAACTTGCCGCTGGCTCCGGTGGGACGCCAGGCGGTTTCCAGTTTGTCGTCATCGAACACCACCGGCGCATCGTTGATGATGGAGGCGGGGGTGAAGCCGTTTTCCATGGCCGAGGTATAGATAAAGGGTTTGAACACGGAGCCGGCCTGGCGCTCGCTTTGTACGGCCCGGTTGAAGTTCGACGCAGAGAAGCTGTAGCCGCCCTGCATGGCGACCACTGCCCCATTGGCCGGGTCCAGAGAGATCAGGGCGGATTGTGCCTTGGGTAGCTGGGCGAGGCGCCAGCGGCGACTTTCGTCGGGGCCTACGGGACGGACGCGGACGATGTCGCCCCGGGTCAGTACGTCGGCTGCCTGCTGGGGTTCTTCGCCGACATACTTGTTGTTGAGCTGGGGTCGGGCCCAGCGAATATCATCCCAGGCCAGCCGGGCGCGCTTGCCGTCGCGGAACAGAATGTCGGCATCCTGTTCGCCCACGCGGGTGACAATCACTGGTTGCAGGGGGCCAATTCGTTGCTGGTCGCGAATCATATTGACCCAGCTGGCGACCTTCGGGTCCAGCCCGGTAATGGTCTTCTCTATTTCCGCTTTTTCTGCCTGAGCAGGTAGTTCGCTCTCTTCCGCTGGCGGTTGTTCGCTGTCAGAGATGTTTATGGCTGGCAATGCCGGAGCCGCACTGACATCTTTCTGTGCTACCGGGCCGCGATAACCATGGCGTTCGTCATAGCTGTGCAGGCCGGACCGCAGTGCCTTGACGGCTGCTGTCTGGCGGTTGCTGTCGATGGTGGTGATGATGCGAATGCCGTCGGTAAAAATGTCCTGCTCCACCAGTTGGGCGGCTTGCAAGCGGACCATCTCGCCCACATAGGCGGCATCTACCTCTGGTTGGGCGGCATGGAAACGGGCGCTGACAGGTTCTGCCTGGGCGGCTTCGCGTTCTTCGGGAGTGAGGGCGCCGGTTTCTTCCATGCGGAACAGGATCCAGTTACGCCGCACCCGTGCCCTCTCCGGATTGGTGATCGGGTTGTAGGCGGAGGGCGCCTTGGGTAGCCCCGCGATCATAGCCTGTTGGGCGATATTGAGATCGCCGACGGATTTGCCGTAGTAGACCTGGGCGGCGGCCTCGGCCCCGTAGGCCCGGTGGCCCAGATAGATCTTGTTCAGGTATAGCTCGAGAATTTCCTCCTTGCTGAGTACTCGCTCAATCTGGATGGCAAGGACAATCTCGTTGAATTTGCGCAGGAAGCGCTGGTCCCGGCTGAGGAAAAAGTTGCGCGCTACCTGCATGGTGATGGTGGAGCCGCCGGAGCGGATTTCCCGGTAGCGGGCCAGCTCTACGGCAGCCCGCACCAGGCCCTTGAGGTCAACGCCGTTGTGCCTGAAAAAGCGTTCATCCTCGGCGGCGAGAACGGCCTGAACCAGGGTTTCCGGCAATTCGTCGTAGGATACCGGCTGTCGGCGTTTTTCCCCATACTCAGCAATAAGTTTTATATCTTTGCTGTAAATGCGCAGGGGAATCTGGTATTCCACCTCGCGTATCTGGCTGGCGGGTGGAAGTTGCGGGGCCAGATACAAATAGCTGGCGGCCAGAATGGATAGCCCGCCACCGGTGCCGGCAATCAGGAGAAGGAGCAGGTATCGGGTCCAGGAGGGTAAGCGCATGTTTTCGACAACTACTGGCTGGGATCGGTAGAAAGGCCTAGCGGGCCCGTGAAGTGGGTCATTATATGGTGGAAAGGTTGTTGTGATCTAATATCTGTTCTGCTATTACTACACCTAAAGTGATTCGACATAAAAAACGTGTAAGTGTATCTTTATCAAGAAAAAACACTTTAATAATAACCAGACGGGACGACAACAGTGCTGCCTTTCCTCAGAAAAAAGGCCCAGACACTACTGGGGATCGACATCAGCTCCACGGCCGTGAAGCTGCTCGAGCTGTCCAAATCGGGGAACCGCTACAAGGTCGAAAGCTATGGGGTTGAGCCCCTGCCGGCCAATGCGGTTGTCGAAAAAAACATCAGTGACGTAGAAGGTGTCGGGGATGCTATCGCCCGTCTGGTCAGCCGTGCGCGCCCCGGGGTGAAGACTGCGGCTGTGGCTGTGTCCGGCTCCGCCGTGATCACCAAGCTGATAGAAATGGATGCCTCTCTCAGCGAAGACGAGATGGAGAGTCAGCTGAAAGTGGAGGCAGACCAGTACATCCCCTTCCCGCTGGATGAAGTGCGCATGGACTTTCAGGTCATGGGGGCTGTTGAGGGCAATGACGATCGCGTGGAAGTGCTCGTTGCCGCTTCGCGGACGGAAAACGTGGAAATGCGAACCGACGCCCTGGAAATTGGTGGGTTGCAGGCCAAGGCGGTAGATGTGGAAGCCTATGCCATGGAGCGGGCCTTCCAGCTGGTATTGCCGGGACTACCCAACGCTGAGGAGCTGGAGACCGTGGCGGTCTTCGATATCGGTGCCACCATGACCACGTTGAACGTCTTCCATCAGGGTCGCAGTGTTTATACCCGTGAGCAGTTGTTTGGTGGCAAGCAACTGACCGAAGAGATTCAGCGGCGTTACGGTATTTCCATGGAAGAGGCCGGTCTGGCCAAGAAAACCGGTGAACTGCCGGATGATTATGAGGCAGAAGTGCTTCAGCCGTTCAAGGATGCGGTCGTTCAGCAGGTTAATCGCTCTCTGCAGTTTTTCTACGGCTCCACCCAGTTCAATGAGGTGGACTATATCCTGCTGGCCGGGGGGTCGGCTTCCATTCAGGATCTGGCTGAGCTGGTACAGGAAAAAGTGGGTGCCAGTTGTTCCGTGGCCAACCCGTTCAGTGACATGGCGCTGGCAAACAAGGTGGGTGCGTCTGCCATAGCCAATGATGCGCCGGCACTGATGATCGCGTGCGGTTTGGCATTGAGGAGCTTTGAACAATGACAACAACAATCAATCTGCTGCCTTGGCGGGAGGAGCGCCGCAAGCGCCAGCAGCAGGAGTTCATCGTTCTTCTGGTAATGGCAGCTGTTCTGGGTGCGGTGCTGTTCTTTGGTTGGAAAACCGTAGTTGACCAGCAGATTGCTGATCAACGCGCCCGAAATAGCCATATTCAGAGCAAAGCTGCTGAGCTTGATGAGAAGATCAAGGAGATCAACGAAATCAAGACTCGGCGTGACGAGCTGATTGCCAGGATGGAGGTCATCCAGAGTTTGCAGGGCAACAGACCGACGATCGTATATGTGTTCGATCAGTTGGTCAGAACACTGCCCGATGGTGTGTATTACTCAAAAGTGGAGCGCAAGGGCGACGTTTACACGATCAACGGGATTGCAGAATCCAATAACCGTATTTCCCGGCTGATGCGAAATTTTGATCAGTCACAGTGGTTCAAAGATGCAACGCTGCAAAACGTGACGGCTCTGGAAGATGGCTCCCAAGCAAACAAGTTTACGCTCAATCTGAAGCAGTCTTCACCCGCCAGCAAGAATGAGGAAGAAAAACAATGAAAGCCTCTGAGCTGAAAAACATGGATTTGCGAGAGCTGATTGACGAGCTGAATAGTCTCGATTTCGAGAATGTGGGGGGGTGGCCGACACCGATCAAGTTTGGAGCAGCCATCATAGTTTTGGCGCTTGTTTTGGCGTTGGGCTATTTTTTCGTGATTAAGGATTTGAATGCTTCTCTTGAACAGCAGCGTGGAGAGGAAAAAACGCTACTCCAAAGCTATGAAAAGAAAGCATTTGAAGCTCACAATCTTGATCAATTTCGTGCGCAGCTTGCCGAGATGGAGCAGACTTTCGGGGCCCTTTTGAAGCAGTTGCCTAAAGATACCGAAGTCCCTGGTCTGCTTGAGGATATCACTCATACCGGTTTGGGAAGTGGTCTGGAATTCGAGGAAATCGAGCTCAAGAGCGAAGTGGAGAAAGAGTTTTATGCCGAGCTCCCTATTGATATCAAGGTGATCGGGGATTATCACGGTTTCGGGTCGTTTGTTTCCGGTGTGGCCGCTTTACCGCGAATTGTTACCCTTCATGATTTCGTCATTGCCTGGCCCAAGGATAATGAGAAAGAGTTGAAGACTTTGGGTTTGCTGAAAATGAACATCACTGCAAAGACCTATCGTTACTCCAGTCAGGGCGGTGTTTCTCCGAATAATAAACCGGCCTCCGGTCGCAAATAGGGAGGGCAGATGATGTCTTGTAACAGGTATGCTGCGTTTCCTCTGGTTGCGATCTTTGTGTTCGGTCTTGCGGGTTGCGGTTCCGGTGCCAATCTGGGTGAGCTTGATGCTCGGCTGCAAGAGATCAAGGCAAGGCCCCGGGGGCGAATTGAGCCGCCACCGGAATTCAAACCGATCGCTACCTATGCTTATGCGAGCCATCAGCTCCGTTCGCCGTTTGTTGCTCCAATGGAGCAGGAGCTGATAGCGGTAACCGATGGAAGAAAGGTGGAGCCGGATATTGGTCGCCCGAAGGAATATCTTGAGCGTTTTCCTCTGGATGCTCTGAAAATGGTAGGGACGATCAGTCGGCCAGGTGGGGACCTTGAGGCTTTAATATCAGACCCGTCTGGAGCAGTGACGCGGGTAAAGCCGGGTAGCTATATGGGGAAAAATTTTGGTCGAGTCAAAGATGTGACAGAGGCCAAAGTGAGTCTTGTGGAAATTGTGCCAGATGGGCGTGACGGTTGGGTAGAGCGGTCCAGTAACGTCACTATTTCCGAATAACAGTCGCTGGGGATCCAGTTATGAATATTGCAACACTGACAACAACAAATAATGCTTCCCGGCGCTTTTCGGGACTACTGCTATGCGGGCTCCTGTCGCTGTCTGCTTCTTTTGCGGGGGCAGACACTCTGAAATCCATAGAGGCGAACTCGTTGTCCGGCGATGGAATGGAAGTCCGTCTGAAGTTCGAAGGAGGGGTTCCGGAGGCCAAGGGCTACAGTATTGAAAAGCCTGCCAGAATTGCCCTTGATCTTATCGGTGCTGACAGTGACGTTGCTGGTAAGCAGCAAAACCTTGGTACGGGAAATGCCCGGAGTGTCACCATTGTCGAGGCCAAGGACCGCACCCGCCTGATCTTCAATCTTGAATCGCTCACAGGGTATTCCACTAGAGTCGAGGGCAGTAGTCTGATTGTGATGCTCGGGGAGGAGCAGGACTCGGTTGCAAAGGATGGTTATGAGGTTGAAGGGGATGCCTCCGTCAAGAGTATTGATTTTCGGCGTGGAGATGCTGGAGAGGGTCGAATTGTTATCGGTTTGTCAAAGGCCTCAATTCCTGTGGACGTGCAGGAAGAGGGTGGAAAGATTATTGCGAAGTTTGTGGGTGCCGGTATATCCAATGAGTTGATAAGGAAGCTGGATGTCACGGATTTTGCCACGCCAGTGAAAATGGTGGACACAAGGTCCAGTGATGACAGTGTTTTAGTGGTTGTTGAGCCTACAGGAACCTGGGAGTACCTGGCTTATCAGGCAGATAATGAGTTTAGTATCAATGTGAAGCCATTGACTCGCGCGGAAGCAGAGCGCCAAAAGAAGGAAGATTTTGCCTATACGGGGGAGAAGCTTTCCCTGAACTTCCAGGATATTGAGGTTCGTGCAGTTCTCCAGTTGATTGCTGATTTTACAGGTTTGAATCTGGTTGCTTCGGATACTGTGAATGGACGTATTACCCTGCGTCTGCAGAACGTGCCATGGGATCAGGCGCTGGAATTGATTCTCAAAACCAAGGGGTTGGATAGGCGCCAGGTCGGCAATGTATTGCTGGTGGCCCCGGCTGATGAAATTGCCGCGCGAGAACAACTCGAGCTGGAAAGCCAGAAAAAAATTGAAGCACTTGCTCCTCTTCGCACAGAGTACATCAGCATTAACTATGCCAACGCCTCTGATATGAAAGAGCTCATAAGTAATGCTGGGGGGGAAGGCGATGCGCTGGTTTCCAATCGAGGTTCGGTTGTCGTGGATCAGCGTACTAACACTCTTATTATACAGGACACCCAGGCCAAGCTTCAGGAAATTCGCGACCTGATTGATACGCTGGATGTGCCGGTTCGTCAGGTACTGATCGAAGCTCGCGTGGTTGTGGCCAGTAATAATGTGGCTGATGAATTCGGCGTGCGCTGGGGGGGGCTTGGATTTGATGGTGAGTCCATGCTGCAAGACAAGCGCACTTTCGGGGTGTCTGGCCGCCTTCAGTCTCTGAGAAATCTTCACCAGTCGAATGTTGACTCAACCGTTTTTCAGGCTACGCCGGGGATTGATCCTGATGATGTGGACTTCGGTCCGGATGACTTCACGTTTAAAGAGCCTGAAGATGGCGATGATCTGATTGTCGATCTAGGCGTGGATTCTGCCGATGCCTCACGGTTCGCAATTGGCTTCACGTCCCTGGCCTCAGGGTTGATTGAGCTTGAGCTTTCAGCGTTGGAGGCTGAGGGGCATGGTGAGCTGGTGGCCACGCCGAAGGTTCTCACAGCGGATCAGCAGCCTGCTATCATCGCTTCGGGGCAGCAGGTGCCTTTCGAAACCGCTACGGCTTCCGGTGCTACCGCGATTGAGTTTGTTGAAGCTGAGTTGAGCTTGCAAGTGACTCCTCATATTACCCCTGATGGTAATATCATCATGGAACTGAAAGTGAATAACGATTCCTTTGACCCTTCCGGTACAACGGCTATCAATACCAATCGCGTAGAGACTTCTGTTTTGGTGAGTGATGGCGAGACAGTGGTGCTTGGTGGTATCTTTCAGCAGGAAAAGGTCAACTCTGTGACCAAGACACCTTTCCTGGGTGACTTGCCGTGGATTGGCAATCTGTTCAAGAAGACCGTGAAGCGTGATAACAAGCAGGAGTTGCTGATTTTTATTACGCCACGGTTGATGAAGGATGCTTTGGCGAATCGGTGACCAAGACGACTAACCCCTCTCTGATACTGGTTGGCCCAATGGGTGCTGGAAAAAGCACCCTGGGTCGCCACCTTTCCCAGATACTGGATTATCCCTTCTTCGATTCTGATCGGGTTATTGAGGAAAAGACGGGGGCAGATATCCCGTGGATCTTCGATATGGAGGGCGAAGCGGGTTTCCGGCGTCGCGAGCATGAGGCAATCGATGAGCTCACCCGTCAGGATGGCATCGTTCTGGCGACCGGTGGCGGTGTTGTGGTGACACCGGAGAATCGTGACCTTCTGCATGAGCGTGGTTGTGTGGTCTACCTATGGACCCCTGTCGACGTTCAGCTCGCCCGTACTCGTAATGATAAGAACCGGCCCCTGCTGCAAACCGCGGACCCGCGGGCCAGGCTGGAGACACTGTTCGCCGAACGCGATCCGCTGTACCGGCAGGTGTCCCATCATGTGGTGTCTACTGCTTCCGGCAACCTGAAAAAAGTGGCGGATGACGTGTTGGCTTGTTTGGAGTCTCACCGGCAAGGATAATGTAACCGCGCAACTGTTGGCGCTCGTAAGGTGCCAGTCTTCCATGTTGCATGCGACATTATTCAACGGAGATCCAATGCGAACACTTCAGGTGGCCTTGGCCGAGCGTAGTTACCCGATCCATATCGGTGCCGGTCTGCTCGACACCTTCCCCATTGCTGAGCAGGTGCGCGGCAATCAGGTGATGATCATTACCAATGAGACCATCGCCCCGTTGTATCTGGCGCGTCTGACCCGGCATTTCTCCGCAGCCCAGTGCGATACTCTGGTTCTGCCTGATGGGGAGAAGTTCAAGACGCTGGAGACTCTGGAAAGCATTTTTGATGCCCTGATGGCCAAGCGCCACTCGAGAACTACTACTCTTATTGCTTTGGGTGGCGGCGTGATTGGCGACATGGTCGGCTTCGCTGCCGCCTGTTATCAGCGAGGGGTGGACTTTATTCAGGTGCCCACTACGCTGCTGGCCCAGGTGGACTCGTCGGTGGGCGGAAAGACGGCCGTTAATCACCCTCGCGGAAAGAACATGATCGGTGCGTTTCACCAGCCGCGTCTGGTGCTGATTGACACCGATGTGCTGGCTACATTGCCGCAGCGCGAACTGGCGGCAGGCTATGCGGAAGTGATCAAGTATGGCCTGATTCGCGATCCCGGTTTTTACCATTGGCTGGAAACCAACAACGGAAAATTGTTGTCCAGAGATACAGAGGCGTTGTCCGAAGCCATCTATCGCAGTTGCGAAAACAAGGCGCAGGTGGTGGCCGATGATGAAACCGAGCAGGGTAATCGTGCCCTGCTCAATTTGGGGCATACCTTCGGCCATGCGATAGAGACGGCCACTGGCTACAGTCAGTGGCTCCATGGTGAGGCGGTAGCGGTCGGCATGCTGATGGCAGTGCATATGTCGGTCAGGCTTGGCTGGGTGGATGCGTCGCTGGAGCCTGGCCTTGCAGATCTGCTGGCGCAGTGGCAATTACCGGTCACGATTCCTCCGGGGATGACCCCGGATCAGTTCATGGATCTGATGGCGCTGGACAAGAAAGTACAGAATGGCCAGCTGCGTCTTGTGTTGCTGCGACAGCTGGGCGAGGCTGTGGTCACTGCAGACTACGATGCGGTGGTATTGCGCCAGACGCTGGAGGCTTTTTGTGGAATATGATGATGATCGTTTTTTCAGTGGTGCATCCCGTGGCGATTATCTGGATGCATTGACTGCCCATGCCGGCCTGGGCTCCGTAGTTGCGCTGGAGGGCGATAGCGGTAGTGGCGTATCCACCTTGCTCGGCCACACGGTGATGGCGCTGCTTGGCGACATGGAGATTGTCAGGATTGATGGCTCTGCCGAGCATAATGCCAATGTGGTTGTTGAGGCCTTGTTGCGGCATTTTGACATCGATCGGGCTGCGCTTCCTGAAAAGCTTCGGGAAACCCTGACTGACGGTCGCATACTGGTGGTGGTGGATAACAGCGAAGATCTGTTGGATGAAGCCATCGCTACCATGGCAGCCTTGAAGCAGAAGCTGGGCGCCCGGCTTGGGTATCTGTTCGGTGGTTTGCCGGGTACAGTGGAAAAGCTGAAGGGAGCGGATCTGGCGCTGGATGACGTGCTTGATCTGCCCTCCCTGGTTGCCGACGACATTCAGGATTTTGCCTGGTTTGTACTTGGGCTGGAGCTTGATGAAGGTCAGGCAGACCGCCTGCGGCATGATAGTGATGGCAATATTGCCCGCCTTCTGGAAGTGCTTCGTAGCCAGGATGTCGGCGCACCGATGATGATGTCCGCTTCTCCAGAGGAAGAGGACGCCGAGCCCGCTCCTGTATTTGCATCGCGTCCGGCTGATGATAATTCCCAGGCAGAGCTGCACCTTTCTTCCTCGGAAGCGGATGAGGTTGAGGATGGTGTCGAGGGTGATGATGAGGAGTATCAGGATGACGATCAGGATCACCGTGCCGCGGTGACCCCGCCATGGCGTCACGTGGCGGCCGTTGTCGGGCTGCTGGTTGTCGTGGTTATTGTCTGGTCGGTCTTTTCCGGCGGCAGTGATGACGGGGCGGTGCAGGGAGAATCTCGTCAGCTTGCTCTGCCGGTTCCCGAGCAATCCGGCGCTGAGGTGGATGCAGATGCTGGCGGTGAAGATGCACCTGCGCGCCCGTTGACATCTTCCATGGAGCCGGTGGCGAGATTGGAGGATCTTCCGGAGCGCCAGGCTTCAGAGCAGGATCCGCAAGTCGATAAAGAATCCACCAATGTGTCCCTGGCGCCGGTAACGGATCCGGTCATGCAATCTGCCCCGGCCAGACAAGAGCAGGAAGTTCGCGTGGCGCAGGAGTCTACGGCTGTCCCCGCCGAAGAGTCCAAACCGGAGGCGCAAACGACGCAAGAAGCAGTGGCGCAAAAGTCCGCCGAGGAGCAGGATACGGTGCCTGCCAGTGCGCCGGTCCTTAGTGGCCTTGATGCCGAGCTGGGCTATCAGCAGGAAGACTGGTTGGCGACCCTGGACGATAATCGCTGGTTTCTGCAGATTACTGTCACCAGCCAGGAAGCCAATGCTCGGGGAGTGCTGGACCAGCTGGAGCGCAAGGGGGCCTATTATCGCGCCGAACGTAACGGAAAAGCGGTTTATCTGGTGCTCTCCGGGGACTATTCCAGCCGCCAGGCAGCACTGGATGCAAAGTCGACGTTGCCTGCAAAGTTGCGCTCAGCAGGGCCATTTCCCCGCAAGATGGCCGATATTCGCGGCGAACTTTGAAAACCAAATTACCCCTTGGGCGACTGTTCAATTTGTCGCCCGAGGGCGCAATGTGTAGAATGCATATCCCTTTTTTGCCGTCACCACTATCCTGACGCCATTCGCCTTCTGTAAGTCTCTGAATTTCAAGAGGAAAGGTTTTGATGCAGCAGAACTCAACGCTGGTGCGGGGGCTCACTGAGCCCGGAGAATTCCGGGACAACTGTGGTTTTGGTCTGATTGCCCATATGGAGGGCAACGCCAGCCACGAGCTTTTGCAAACGGCCATCGAAGCACTGACATGTATGACTCACCGGGGCGGCATTAATGCCGATGGAAAAACCGGTGATGGCTGCGGTCTGTTGCTCAAGAAACCCGATTCTTTCTTCCGCAAGGTTGCGGAAGCTCAATCCATTAGTCTGCCGGACAACTATGGCGTGGGGATGATCTTTACCCACCCGGATGCCGACCAGGCCGAACAGCAGAAAGCCGCCATCAATACGGCCCTGGAAGCGCAGGACGTGCAGGTGCTGGGCTGGCGCGAAGTGCCCACCGACGACGCCTGTCTCGGTGATCTGGCCCGTGCCTCTCTGCCCGGCTTCTGGCAGGTGCTGGTGGCAGCTGACGGCAATACCGAGCAGGAGCTTAACCGCCGCCTGTTCTTTGCCCGTCGCCATGCGGAGAAGGCGTTGGAGAGCGATGGCTACTTCTACGTCTGCTCCCTGTCTGCCTCGGTGATTTCCTACAAGGGGCTGATGATGCCGGTGGACCTGCCGGCCTTCTTCCCGGACCTGGGTGACAGTGCCATGGAAACCGCCATTGTGGTGTTCCATCAGCGCTTCTCCACCAATACCTCGCCGCAGTGGCCGCTGGCCCAGCCGTTCCGGTATCTGGCTCACAACGGGGAAATCAATACCGTACAGGGCAACCGTAACTGGGCGCTGGCCCGGGAAAACAAGTTCGAAAATGAACTGTTGCCCGGTCTGGAAGAGTTGAGCCCGCTGGTTAACCGCACCGGCTCCGATTCTTCCAGCATGGATAACATGCTGGAAGTGTTGTTGGCTGGCGGCATGGATCTGTTCCGCGCCGTGCGCATGATGATCCCGCCGGCCTGGCAGAACGTGGAAACCATGGATTCCGATCTGCGGGCTTTCTACGAATATAACTCCATGCACATGGAGCCCTGGGATGGTCCCGCCGGTCTGGTGATGACCGACGGCCGTTACGCGGTTTGTATGCTCGACCGTAACGGTCTGCGCCCAGCCCGCTGGGTAGTGACCAAGAACGGCTTTATTACCCTGGCCTCGGAAATCGGCGTGTACGGTTACAAGCCGGAAGACGTGGTGGCCAAGGGTCGGGTCGGACCGGGCCAGATCCTGGCTGTTGATACCGAAACCGGTGAAGTGCTGCACACCAAGGACATCGACAATCGTCTCAAGGTGCGTCACCCCTACCGGGACTGGCTGAAAGGCAACGCCCTGCGCATCGAAGCGGACTACGACCACGAAGTGGAGCGTACCGACGAGGTGGATCAGCAGGACCTGCTCAGCTACCAGAAGTTTTTCCAGATCAGCTTTGAAGAGCGGGATCAGGTGCTGCGTCCGCTGGCAGAATCCGGCCAGGAAGCCACCGGCTCCATGGGCGATGACACGCCCATGGCGGTGCTGTCGCGCCGTGAGCGTTCCCTGTACGACTACTTCCGCCAACAGTTTGCCCAGGTGACCAACCCGCCCATCGATCCGCTGCGCGAAGCGATCGTGATGAGCCTGGAAACCTGTGTGGGTGCCGAACGGAATGTGTTCGAGGAAACCGCGGATCATGCCGACCGGGCGATTTTGTCCACTCCGGTGCTGTCCCATTCCAAATTCACCAACCTGATGAAGATCGATCGTCCCGGGTACGATGTGGCCAAGCTAAGCCTGCATTACGACCCGCAGATCGGTCTGCGTCAGGCGGTGGAAAATCTTTGCGAGCAGGCCGCCCAGGCCGTCCGTGATGGCAAGGTCATTTTGGTACTTACCGATCACGGTATCGCCCAGGATCAACTGACTATCCATGCGCTGATGGCCACCGGTGCAGTGCATCATTACCTGACCGAAAAAGGTCTGCGTTCTGACGCCAACATTATTGTGGAAACGGCCACTGCCCGTGATTCCCATCACTTCGCGGTGCTGTTCGGTTTCGGTGCTACTGC
Organism: Alcanivorax sp.; assembly: GCF_014762765.1. Lineage (GTDB taxonomy): Bacteria > Pseudomonadota > Gammaproteobacteria > Pseudomonadales > Alcanivoracaceae > Alcanivorax. The sequence continues at coordinate 19,416 of NZ_JABURH010000064.1, read as the reverse complement.
CGTTTACCCGTACCTGGCCTACGACGTGATCTCCGACATGGTGCGTTCCGGCGAGCTGCTGGGCGATGCGGTGGAACTGCAGAAGAATTTCCGCAAGGGCATCAACAAGGGCCTGATGAAGATCCTCTCCAAGATGGGGATTTCCACCATCACCTCCTATCGTGGTGCCCAGCTGTTTGAAGCGGTGGGGATCGCCAGTGATGTGGTGGACCTGTGCTTCCGCGGTGTGCCAAGCCGTATCCAGGGCGCCAGCTTCGAGGATTTCGAAGCCGACCAGCAGAGCCTGGCCAAGGATGCCTGGAAGCAGCGTAAGCCCATTGATGCCGGCGGCATTCTCAAGTACATCCATGGCAAGGAATATCACGCCTTCAACCCGGACGTGATCTATGCCCTGCACCGGGCTACCCAGGACAGTGACTACGACGCCTACAAGGAATACGCCGAGCTGGTCAACAAGCGCCCGGTGGCGACCCTTCGGGATCTCTTTGCCTTGCGCGACGATGTGGACGCCATTGATGTGGAAGAGGTTGAGCCGCTGGAGAACATCCTGCTGCGCTTCGATTCCGCAGGCATGTCCCTCGGTGCTCTCAGCCCGGAGGCCCACGAGGCCATCGCCACCGCCATGAATCGTCTGGGCGGTCGTTCAAACTCCGGTGAGGGCGGCGAAGACCCGGCCCGTTACGGCACCGAGCGGGTGTCCAAGATCAAGCAGATCGCCTCCGGCCGTTTCGGTGTGACCCCGCATTACCTGGTCAACGCCGAAGTGCTGCAGATCAAGGTGGCCCAGGGCGCCAAGCCCGGCGAGGGCGGCCAGCTGCCCGGCGGCAAGGTGAATGCGCTGATCGCGCGTCTGCGTCACTCCGTACCCGGTGTGACCCTGATTTCGCCGCCGCCGCACCACGATATCTACTCCATTGAGGATCTGGCCCAGCTGATCTTCGACCTCAAGCAGGTCAATCCGGACGCCCAGGTGTCCGTGAAGCTGGTGTCCGAGCCTGGCGTGGGGACCGTGGCGTCCGGTGTGGCCAAGGCCTACGCGGACCTGATCACCATTTCCGGTTACGACGGCGGTACCGCGGCCAGCCCGCTGACCTCCATCCGCTATGCGGGCTCTCCCTGGGAGCTGGGCCTGGCGGAAGCCCATCAGGCCCTGCGTGGCAACGACCTGCGCGACAAGATCCGGTTGCAGACCGATGGTGGTCTGAAGACCGGTCTGGACGTGATCAAGGCGGCCATCCTGGGTGCCGAGTCTTTCGGTTTCGGCACCGTGCCGATGATCGTGCTGGGCTGTAAGTACCTGCGTATCTGTCACCTGAACAACTGCGCCACCGGCGTAGCGACCCAGCGTGACGATCTGCGCAAGGAGCACTTCATTGGTGCCCCCGAGCTGCTGATCAACTACTTCACCTTCGTGGCCAAGGAAGTCCGTGAGCTGCTGGCGTTGCTGGGCGTGAAAAGCATTCCCGAGCTCATCGGTCGTACCGACCTGCTGAAAGTGCTGGAAGGCGAGACCGTGCGTCAGGGCAAGCTGGATCTGACTCCGATCCTGCGCAACGACCTGGTGCCGGCGGACAAGCCCACCCACTGTCAGGTCAACCGTAACGAGCCGTTCGACAAGGCGTTGCTGAACCAGAAGATGGTGGAAGACATGTTGACCGCCATCGACAGCAAATCCGGCGGTTCCTTCCACTACGAGATCACCAACTGTGATCGCTCCGTGGGGGCCCGGGTGTCCGGCGAGATTGCCAAGCGCCACGGCAACCTGGATATGGAAACGGCGCCGATCAAGGTCCGCTTCACTGGTACTGCCGGGCAGAGCTTCGGCGTGTTCAACGCCGGTGGTCTGCACATGTACATCGAAGGTGATGCCAACGATTACGTGGGCAAGGGTATGGCCGGCGGCAAGCTGGTGATTCGTCCGCCCAACGGCAGCCCGTTCAAGAGCCAGGAAACCGCCATCATCGGTAACACCTGCCTGTACGGCGCCACCGGCGGCAAGTTGCTGGCGGCCGGGACGGCCGGTGAGCGTTTCGGGGTGCGTAACTCCGGTGCCCACGCCGTTGTCGAAGGTGCTGGCGATCACTGCTGTGAATACATGACTGGTGGTTCCATCACTGTGCTGGGTCGCACCGGGCATAACTTCGGTGCCGGCATGACCGGTGGTTTCGCCTTTGTACTGGACGAGGACAACGACTTCTTCGACCGCATCAACCCGGAACTGATCGAACTGCATCGCATCAGCTCCGAAGCTACCGAATCTCACCGCAGTCACCTGCGTGGCGTGATCTCCGATTACGTGCAAGAGACCGGCAGCGAATGGGGCCAGTACATTCTGGATAACTTTGATGCCATGAGCCGCAAGTTCTGGCTGGTTAAGCCCAAGGCCGCAAGCCTGGAAAACCTGCTCAAGAGCACGCGTGCCAATCCGGCATAACGGGGGAGACCATGGCTGAACGTTTGAGTAATAACTTCCAGTTTCTCGACGTGCCCCGGCACGATCCGAAGAAAAAGGACATTGAAGACCGCAAGCACAAGTACGAGGAAATCTACTACCCGTTCGAAACCCGGGAAGTGGAGCACCAGGCACATCGTTGCCTGCACTGCGGCAACCCGTACTGTGAGTGGAAGTGCCCGGTCCACAACTACATTCCCAACTGGTTGAAGCTGATCAGTGAAGGCAACCTGATGGAAGCGGTGGAGCTGAGTCACCAGACCAACTCCCTGCCGGAAGTCTGTGGCCGTGTCTGCCCGCAGGACCGTCTCTGTGAAGGGGCCTGTACCCTGAATGACGGTTTCGGTGCGGTCACCATCGGTGCCACCGAGAAGTACATCACCGACACCGCCCTGGCCATGGGCTGGCGTCCGGACATGTCCAAGGTGGTGTGGACCGACAAGAAAGTCGCCGTGATCGGTGCCGGCCCCGCGGGTATTGGCTGTGCTGACGTGCTGGTACGCAGCGGCGTCAAACCGGTGGTCTTCGATCGTTATGAGGAAATCGGCGGTCTGCTGACCTTCGGCATTCCCGAGTTCAAGCTGGAAAAACCGGTCATGGCCAAGCGCCGTGAGGTGTTTGAAGGCATGGGCGTGGAATTCCGCCTGGGCGTGGAAGTGGGCAAGGACATCACCATTGATGAACTGCTGGCCGACTACGATGCCGTCTTCATGGGCATGGGCACCTACACCTACATGAAGGGTGGGTTCCCCGGTGAAGACCTGGATGGCGTGCACGAAGCACTGCCGTTCCTGGTGGCCAACGCCAACCGTAACCTGGGTTTCGAAAAAGACCCGGCCGACTTCATCGACATGAAGGGCAAGCGTGTTGTGGTGCTGGGTGGTGGTGACACCGCCATGGATTGTAATCGCACCTCCATTCGCCAGCAGGCGGACAGCGTGGTCTGCGCCTACCGTCGTGACGAAGAAAACATGCCCGGTTCCCGTAAGGAAGTGGCCAACGCCAAGGAAGAAGGCGTTCAGTTCCTGTTTAACCGTCAGCCCATCGAAGTGGTGGGAGAAGACGGCAAGGTTACCGGCGTGAAAGTCGTGGAAACCAAGCTGGGCGAGCCGGACAACAACGGTCGTCGTCGTCCCGAGCCGATCCCGGGCAGCGAGGAAATTCTGCCGGCGGATGCGGTCATCGTGGCCTTCGGTTTCCGTCCCAGCCCGGCGGACTGGTTCGAACCAAAGAATGTGGTGACTGACGATTCCGGCCGTGTTCAGGCGGCGGAAGAACAGGAATTCCCGTTCCAGACCAGCAACGAAAAGATCTTTGCTGGCGGCGACATGGTTCGTGGCTCAGACCTGGTGGTAACCGCCATCTGGGAAGGGCGTGAAGCGGCCAAGGGTATTCTTGATTATCTGGACGTGTAAGAAAGTCGAAAGTGTGACAGGGAGGGCCCGCAATGCGGGCCCTTTTGTTATGCGCACAACGGGCTCAATAGGGTAAAGTTGCCGACTATTGCCGATTGTTTCAGAGCGCCGTCCACAGATCTTCGGCGTCAGACCCAAAGGATCACTCATGACCTTCGTTCCTCTACAAAACGACCGTTTTCTCCGTGCCCTCAACCGTGAGTCTGTGGATCAGACTCCGGTGTGGATGATGCGCCAGGCCGGGCGCTATTTGCCGGAATACCGGGCCAGTCGCGAGCATGCTGGCTCGTTCATGGATCTGTGCCAGAACGCGGACCTGGCCTGCGAGGTCACCCTGCAGCCGCTGGAACGTTACCCGCTGGATGCCGCCATTCTGTTCTCGGATATCCTGACCATCCCCGATGCCATGGGGTTGGGGCTGTATTTCGAGACCGGAGAGGGACCGAAATTCCGCAAGGTAGTGCGCACGGAAGCAGACGTGGCGGCGTTGCCGATCCCGGACGCGGAAAGTGATCTGGGTTATGTGATGAAGGCGGTCAGCACCATTCGTGGCGCACTCAATGGTCGGGTGCCTCTGATCGGGTTTTCCGGCAGCCCCTGGACGCTGGCCACTTATATGGTGGAAGGCGGTTCCAGCAAGGACTTTCGCCACCTCAAGGCCATGGTGTACAGCCAGCCGGAGCTGGCCCATGCCCTGTTGGACAAGCTGGCCCAGTCGGTGACTTCGTATCTGAATGCCCAGATTCGCCATGGTGCACAGGCGGTGCAGATCTTTGATACCTGGGGCGGAGCGCTGTCCGCCGAGGCCTACCAGCAGTTTTCCCTGAAATACATGCAGCAGATCGTTGACGGTCTGATTCGCGATCACGAAGGCCGCAAGGTGCCGGTGATCCTGTTCACCAAAAACGGTGGGCTGTGGCTGGAGTCCATGGCGGCGACCGGCTGTGATGCCCTGGGCCTGGACTGGACTATCAATATCGGCGAAGCCCGCCGTCGCGTCGGTAACAAGGTTGCCCTGCAGGGCAATATGGACCCGGCGGTGCTGTACGCGTCCCCGGATGCCATCCGTGCGGAAGTGAAGCGGATACTGGCAGATTTCGGCGACCATCCGGGCCATATCTTCAATCTGGGGCACGGTATTACACCCCAGGTGGACCCGGCCCATGCGGGTGTCTTTATTGAAGCGGTGCAGGAATTCAGCAGGAAATAACAAAGCTACAAGCCTCAAGATGCAAGCTACAACGCGAATCCGGGTTTTGTCTCGTCTTACGTCGCAGGCGCCGCGCCGGGGGATTAGGCGCGGCGCCTTGCGTTCAAAACAGATAAAACATTCAAGCGCGTTGTAGTTTGTAGCTTGAGGCTTAAAAGGGGGGAAGGGGAATGCGTACTGTAGTAGCTGTCCTGTTACTGGTGTGGGGAGCACCGGCACTGGCCATGTCACTGGCGCTGGCCAAGGTGGAGCGGGCCGGGGAGGGGGAAAGTGAGCAGCAGGTCTGTGACCGGGCCCTGCAGATGATGACTGAGGAGCTGCACGCCAGCCTGCTCAGTGTCATTGCTGCCACCGATGATTATCAGACGCGAATGCAGGCTTACAAGGAGCAGGATCGATCGGAGTCCCTGCTCAGAGATGCCTATCTCAGTCAGTTGCAGGAAGAAAAGCCCACTCTGCAGGGGCGTCGCTGGAGCGGTTCGCGTTGCACGCTGCGGGCCCGCTATGAGGCGGATATTGATGCCCTGGCCCGACGAGTGCCGATTCCCGAGAAGTCGCAGACAAACCGTCCGCAGCACCAGGACGAGCCGCCACCGGGTATCGACCCGAAGACCTGGGAGCTGTTCAGTAGTAGCCGTGACCGATCCGCCCTGGCGCAGACATTCAGCACGGTGTCGGTGCTGCGAATGCAGATCAGTGAGTACTACCTGTCCAGTGGCACCTGGCCGGGCAGCCTGAACGATATGGGCATAGCCCCGGAGCAGGTGGTGGGACAGCGCATCAAGCGAGCTTACATGCTTCGCGAAGGTATGCTGAAGCTGGAGTTAGGCGGTCGCCTGGAAGGCCATGAACTGACTACCTGGCCGGTGGAAGGCGGGGTGCGCGGGCTGGAATGGCAATGCTCGACTACCGTCAATATGGGGCCGAACGGGTTCTGTGAGCAGGCAGAATAACAAGCTGCAAGCCGCAAGCTACAACACGATTGCCTGTTTTATCTATGTTGAATGCAAGAGGCCGCGCCCAAAGCTCTGGCGCGGCGGCTGCGAGGAAAAACCAGACAAGCCCCGGATTCGCGTTGTGGCCTGTCGTGCATCACCCGCCGATCTTGCGCATCTGATAGACGTTATGGGTGATGGCAACTACCTCGCCATTGGCGTCTTTCAATTCCACGTCCCATTCGAAGTCGCATTTACCCACCTCTTCCGTGGTCTTTTCGATGCGTGAGATCTCCTCCTCGCTGAGGGTAACCTCCACTGTGATGTCGGTGGTGGCCGGACGGCGGAAGCGGATCGACATGTCCTTGACGATGGGGTAGAAGCGTTTGGTGTCGAAGGACGTCAGGTAGATTACTCCGCCGGGTAGTTCGGCGATGGTGTAGAGCGCGCCCGCATACATGATGCCCACATGGTTAAGATTGGGTTCAAGGGGCATCATCATTTTGCAGTAGCCCCGCTCCACATCCAGAGTTTTCACTCCGCAGCGCTCTACAAACGGAAAGGTCTTGTCACTGGCGGCTTTGATCAGGGTTTTCTGTTCTTCGGAAAGGGACATGCTGTTTCTCCTTCGGTTGAGAAGGATGCTAGCAAAGGCGACAGTTGTTGCCGCAAGCCGTTTTTATCATGGCGGTGGAGGAAAAGGTCAAAAAGAGCTGCAAGCTACAAGTTTCAAGCTGCAACGCGGACGAGGCAGTGCCAACCGAATGGCGCCTTGCCCGCGATATTGACGACAAAGTTGAAGAGAACGTCGGGAGCTTTTTTCGACGCTCCTGTCCAAAAACGTAACTTGTGCTTAGAGCAGCGCGTCGGTCTTGGCAGCACAGATAAAATCATTGCGGTGTAGGCCGCCAATCTTGTGCGTCCACCAGGTGACGGTGACCTTGCCGTATTCGGTGAGAATGGCCGGGTGGTGGCCTTCACGTTCAGCCAGCTCTGCCACCTGATTGGTAAAGGCGAGGGCTTCGGTAAAGTTGCCGAACGAGAAAGGCCGTTGCAGTTTTTCGATGCCGTCTTCCTCCACCAGAATCCAGTCAGGAATCTGGGGATGCAGTTCCTGGCGCTCCTGATCTGTAACACTGGGGGCATCAGCTCGACATGCGTCGCAGTTCTGTTGTGTCAGTGAAGTCATAACAGCAGTGAATGGTTGATAGTGAATAGTTAACAGCACAAACCAACAACCAATCAGTCAGGTCTTTGTGCTGTTTTCTCGGTTCATGGAGCCCGCGCTACTGCTATGAGGTGCGGGCTGTTACCCATTCAGTACACACCAAGCCCCTTGTTCGTTGCAACTTTTAACTTTGAGCTGGCAACTGACTTCAGGCCGGTTCGCACAGTCGAACCGGGTCACCATCGGTGCCGCCAGGGGCCATTTTCTTCAAGAGCCGGCGCAGCTTTTCCATGTCCGTGTCGTCGCGGACACGGCCGGGGATTTCCATGCCGTCGGCCAGGTTCAGCAGTACCGCCTTCATTTTTTCGGGCATCAATACCGGTTGGCGATGCTGCAGCACATAGATGCGGTCGCCACGCTTGAACAGCATGAAACCATAGTAGTACGTGCCGCTTTCCGCCTCGCTGTCTTTCACCTGGGCAGCATCCACATTGATGCCAATGATGGCGAACAGGGCGCGAGGATCGGCGTCTTCCAGGAATTCCCGGTAGGAGGCCTCCGCACTGATAATCATGGGGGCCTTGGCAACCACTTCACGCAGGTAACTGTTCAGGGTCAGGTTAAGCAGGGTCAGGTCGGAAGCAAATCGCGGTGCCTGGATCATCGGATGGTTTTCTGCGCTCAGATAGTCCACTCGGAACAGGCGTCCGCTACCATCCCAGAAGGTGGTCGAGCCACCATTACGGTCACAACGCTCGTCCAGCACCACTTCACCCCGGAAGGTGTTGATGCTCATGTCCAGAATATAGGCGCCGGCGGGAGAGAAGTAGTAATCCCCTTGTCGTTCGCCCTGAAGATTCTGGCAACTGGCGAGCAGTAGGGTGCAGATCAGTAACGCGGCAGTTTTGATTGTTTTCATTATTCGCCCCGGATAGAAAAAGCCCGTCGATCATAGCACAACCAACCGCATGTGCAGCGATTGGCAGTGATCTTCTTGAGGTCAGAGGATGGGTAGGCCTTCCAGAGGGATCACGGTTTTCTGTTGGCTGGCCTTGCGGCTGCGATTGTAATGCCAGGTGGCCTGGTGGGGTTTGTCGTAGACCCGCGCGGGCAGTTCCGAGACAGGGATCTGGCAGGCGCTGATCTCGCTGGCCGCCTGGTTGAAGCGGGCCAGCAGCTCGGCGGAGATGACCTGTTGACGCTCGGAGACGGCGTCGCTGCATTGCTGGCCTTGAGTCTGCAGGTAGTTCACCGCCGGTGAGATCAGTACATATTGCTGCAGCTGTCTCTGGCTGGCGTCGACCACCTCGATGCATTGGTGCACCCAGTAGTAGTAGCAGTCCTGGGCCCGGGCGATGGCAGCACAGGTCATGATCAGGCAGACAAGCAGGCCACGTATCATGAGGGCACTCCTCCGCGTTGCTGACGGGCGGGTTCCCACTGCAGCAGGATGTTGTCGGTAATCAGATGCTCGGGTATGCGATGGCGGATCTTGTCGTGTAATTCCGGTAGCTGGCTCCAGTGGATCCCGGGCAGCATATGGTGGGCCGTGTGGTAGCCCAGATTCCAGGATGGCAGATTGTAGCGTTTCAGCTCTACATTGCGTGAGGCGTGATAGTGGTCACTGAAACCGGTGCCGGCATGCTGGCCATAGGTATTGTCCAGCAGCATGAACAGCATGGCCGCCATGGGCAGGATGAAGAGAATCAGTGCGTTACGCGGGTCGTATAGCAGCGCCATTAGCAGAGGGGTGTTTGCGAGCACTAACAAACGAAGGAAGCGGCGGTACAAAAGAGGGTGCTTTTGTCCGATACGGTGGATTTCCGGATAGACCCTCAGCGTATTGACCAGCACATAGCGCCAGCGGGGCATCAACGAGCCATCCGCCTGCTGCCAGGGGGAAGGGTCCCTGTCTGGCTCCAGATAATGCTTATGGTGGCCGATATTGTGATGCAGGGTCCAACTCAGGGGGCTGGTGCCGGTCTGCAGGTAGAGAATGCACTCGAACAACCGGTTTAACGGCTTTCTGACGAACACATTCACATGGTGATGGTTGTGGCAGATGGCACCACAGGATACCTGTACCGGTAACAGTGCCAGCATGGCCAGCCAGGTTGTCAGGCCGTCACTGTAGAAAAACAGGCCCAGTTGAATGGAAAACACCGCCAACACCAGGGCAACTGCGGCACGATCAGCCCTATAGCGTACTAACATTTCAACCACCCAGGCTGATTTCTCAGCCTTTACTACGAATAATGGTTGAGTGTATGTCGTAATTCAGAGTGTGATGAAGACCACAAAAACCATTCTGCCCGGCGCAATGGTCAATATGCTGACATTGCGACAGGCAAAAAGCTTGCGACCTTTATGGTCAATTGCTTACACGCGACCCAGCAGATCCCGGGCAATGGCGATGATCTGCATTTCGTCGGTCCCCGCGTAGATCTGCAGAATCTTGGCATCACGCATCAGCTGTTCCACCCGGGATTCTCGCATGTACCCGTAACCACCATGGATCTGTACCGCTTCGGTGGCCACCTCCATGGCCGCCTGGGCGGCGTACAGTTTCATGGCGGAAGCTTCGGCCAGTGTCATCTGCTGGCCCGCGGCGGTCATTTCGATATAGCGGAACACCATATTTTGCAGGTTGGTGCGGGCCACTTCCATTCTGGCCAGCTTGAGCTGGATAAGCTGATTCTGCCCGATGGCCCGGCCGAACTGGACCCGGTCATGAGCGTACTGGGTGCTCAGTTGCAGCGCCCGTTCCACCATCCCCAGCGCCATGGCAGCGACACCGGCGCGTTCCTGCATGAAGGTGCCCTTGGCGCCGCTACGACCGTAGCTGTCTTCGCTGCCTCCCAGCAGCCGGTCGGCGCCCACCTTCACATCGGACAGGAACAGCTCGCCGGTGGGAGAGGAGCCGATGCCCATTTTCTTGAAGGGTTTGGATTGCTCCAGGCCTTCCATGCCGCTGTCGAGGATAAAGGAAACAATCTTGCGCTGATCGGCGGGCACACCTTCTTCATCCAGCTTGCAGATCAGGATGATGGTATCGGCGTAGGGGCCATTGGTGATCCAGGTCTTGCTGCCGTTGATGATATAGCCGCCATTGCCGTCGCGTCTGGCCAGCGTCTTCATCTGCCCGAAGGCATCGGAGCCGGCGTTGGGTTCGGAGATAGCCCAGGCCCCGACTTTTTCCAGGGTGAGCAGAGGCAGGGCCCAGCGCTCTTTCTGCTCGATGGTACCCTTGCTCATGATGGCGCCACCGCCAAGCCCCATGGACACCCCCATGGCCGTGACAAGCCCCTGGGCATGTTTGCAGATTTCAATAATGGGGATCATGCGCATGGCCGCCTCTTCGCCGGCCATGGCAGAAGGGCCGTCTTTTTTCTTTTCCCCGACGGTTTCCCCGGCGGCAATGGCTTTCTCACGGGCGAGCTGTTTCTCGAAAGACTGCTGGGCCATGACATCCATGCCGAAGGTCTTGATCAGTTTGCGGAGGATGTCGTAGGGCGGCACGCCGTTGTACTCGATATCGTCCAGCTGCGGCACGATTTCCTTTTCCACGAAATCGCGCACCATTTTCTGGATCATCTGTTGTTGTTCGGACCACTGGATCATGGGGCTATCCTGTCTGTTGAATTGGTTTCAACAGTAGCAAGTCCGAGGTGGTGGCCGCATTGATCAAAAAGAACGGAAATCTTGACGTCCCGGGTCAGCAGCCTGCTAGGGAGCCGGGTGAGCGGTGATGCAAGGAATCGGATCAAAGCGCACCCGCATGATCAGGGCACCGGGGCCTTCGCTGGTGGCGGCCGCTTCAATATCCTCGGGGCGAAGACGGGGGTGAGTGCCGTCGTAGAATTTTTTTGCGGCCTTGGCATTCAGGGTGCGTTCACGGGCAGCAGCGTAACTGACTCCTTCGCCGCCCAGCAGGTGGCGGATGTACTCCGCGCAGGCCACGTCTTCGTCACCTGTGGGGTGGGAGGCCACCAGCACCACGGTGGACGGATTCTTTTCGCGCAGATAGTTGGCCGTGGCTTCCGCGTTGACCAGCCCGGCCACCAGCACCTCCTTACTATCCTGAGCTTTCAGGGTGGCGACCACGCCGTTGGTGGTGCGCAGGATCAGTTCCCGGTCCTGCAGGTCGGCCTGGTCAATTTCCCAAGGGGAATTGCCGAAATCGAAGCCCTTTATCGGCAGGGCCTCCACTTCGCCGGCCAGCAAGGCATCGGGCAGGTGCTCGTCACGCAGGGCAAAGGCCTGCTCAGCATTGGCAACCGGCCAGATGCAGCGCAGCCCCCTACGAAAAGCATGGTGGCTGGTGGTGAAAGCCCGGATCACGTCGATCACCACAGTGATGCCATGAATGTTGTGTGGGGGGTTATGCCCTTGGGCAATATGGACTTCCATCGATGATCCTTTTCAGAGCGCTGGTTCAGAACAACAGACCAACGCCCCAGGTTGCGTTGTCGAAAATCTCTTCATCGCTGTCCTGGTATTGTTCCACCGCAACGGTAAAAGTGATGCGGTCACCCAGGGTCATTCGGTCTTTCGGGGTGCGTTTGCCGGTAAAGAAATCCACCACCGAGCGATAGTTGAAATCGGAACGGAAGCGCAGCAGGTCTCCGTGGTTACCGTAGCCATACTGGATCTGCACGATACGGCCGAAACCAATGCCGGCGTAAGCGTTGTTGACCCGTTCGCCATCCGCGTCTGAAAGGTCGTCCTCACGCTGGTCGGAGCGCAACGGCGAGTCGCCGAATTTCTTGCTGCCGATGCCTCCGTTGATGGCCACGCTGCTGTAATTGGCATCAACAAAAAAACCGGTGTCCACATTTTCGGTGGGATCCACCCTGCCCACCGAGAAGACGGTGCCGCGGATCAGGGTGACGCCGCTGTATCGATCTTCGGCATAGGCGTGACTGGCAAGGGTGCCGACCAGCAAAAACAGGGTGATCAGGGTTGTTATTGTTTTCATGGGTATCCCTCCGTGAACAAGGGATCATTATGCCTAACAGGCGATTGAAATACAGTCCGGGTAGCTGATTCTGTGGGAGGCGATGCTTGAATTGCGAAGGTGCCGTCAGGGCCGCCGTTATTCGCGATGAAAGCATCCCTTCCCACAGTAGAAAAGACGTTTTCAGAGGCCCCTCAACGCTCCGGAGTCCGTGCCAAGGTCCATACCCGCACTTCCGCGGCGCCATGGCGCAACAGACATTCACTGGCTGCCCGGGCACTGCTGCCGGTGGTCATAACGTCATCTACCAGTACCAGCTTCAACCCGCTGACTGGCCGAGCGCAGGCAAAGGCGCCACGCAGATTGCGCCGCCGCTGGCTACGGCTGAGGCCTTGTTGCATGGGGGTTGATTGTTGACGTTGCAGTGCGGGCAAGGATGGCATTTTCCACAGGCCGGCGAGACGATCGGTCAGCCGCTGGCTCTGGTCGAAGCCCCGCTGCCAGCGGCGTCGCCAGTGGGCGGGCAGTGGGCATAGGGCATCCATGTCCGGCCAAGGGCAGGGCGTGTCCGCCAGCAGTTGCTCGATACCCCTTTCCGCCACCAGATCACCGCGGTACTTGTAACGGCGAATCAACCGATCCAGCGGGAAGCTGTAGCGCAGCGGCGCCTGACTGGCGGTAAAAGGAGGCGGGCGACGCAGGCAGCGCCCACATAGCGGTGCCGGAAGCTCATCGCCAGGGCTGCCAGCTGGGAGGGGCAGGCCGCATCGACACAGCGGGCCTTCCAGGCGCGCCAGTAATGCCAGACAGGCTGGGCAGACCCGGCTGCTCTGTGTCTGACCACAAAACAGGCATCGGCAGCTCTGGTCGAAAAATGATCGACAGTAAACTTTTGTTGCCTCTATCAGGTTGACAGGTGCCATATTGCTCCCTAGCCTGCTTGAAGTCCCGAATGGAGAAGAAGCATGCCCGCAACCGCCAGCCCCGCCCAATCGTCAGCCTCTGACGTTGCTGTACGCCATGACTGGAAACGCAGTGAGATCGACGCCCTGTTTGCCCTGCCATTCAACGATCTGTTGTTTCAGGCAGCCAGCGTGCACCGGGCCCATTTCGATCCCAACGCGGTGCAGGTGAGCACTCTGCTGTCGATCAAGACCGGGGCCTGCCCGGAGGACTGCAAATACTGCTCCCAGTCCGGCCACTACAACACCGAGCTGGAAAAGGAAAAGCTGCTGGAAGTGGCGCGGGTAGTGGAAGAAGCCCAGGCCGCCCGTGACAAGGGCGCCTCGCGTTTCTGTATGGGGGCCGCCTGGCGTAGCCCCCGCGACAAGGACATGCCCTACGTGCTGGATATGGTGCGTCAGGTGAAATCCCTGGGACTGGAAACCTGCATGACCCTGGGCATGCTGGATCAGGGGCAGGCGGAAGCGTTGGCGGATGCCGGCCTCGATTACTACAACCACAACCTGGACACCTCGCCGGAATACTATGGCCAGGTCATTACAACCCGCACCTATAACGACCGTCTCTCTACCCTGGCCAACGTGCGCGATGCGGGCATGAAAGTGTGCTGTGGCGGTATCGTGGGCATGGGCGAGCAGCGTGATGACCGGGTCGGTCTGCTGCAGCAGCTTGCCAATCTGCCGCACCATCCGGAATCCGTGCCCATCAATATGCTGGTGAAAATCGAAGGGACACCGCTGGCGGATGTGGATGATCTGGACCCGTTCGAGTTTGTCCGCACCGTGGCGGTGGCCCGTATTCTGATGCCGGAATCCTATGTGCGCCTGTCCGCCGGTCGCCAGGAGATGAATGATGAGGCCCAGGCCCTGTGTTTCCTGGCCGGTGCCAATTCCATCTTCTACGGCGAGCGGTTGTTGACCACGGACAACCCGGAAGCCAGCCACGACAAGCAGCTGTTCAACCGGCTGGGTATTCACCCTCTGGACCTTCGCCATGAAGCCTCCGACGAGGCCCACGAAGAGGTGATCAAGGCCCAGGTGGCCGAGCAACAGGCAGAAGACGCCGGGCTGTTCTATAACGCCATGGCGCAGAGCGAGGGCGGCAAACGTCCGGCCAAACATGTGCTGGACAAGGACACCGGCCGGCCCGCTGCCACCGAACATTGAGCCATGGCTTTCGATCTGGCTGCCGACCTGGCGGCCCGCCGTGAGCAGCACCGTTACCGCCAACCCGTAATTCAGGACGGCCCCTGTGGCCGTTATGCGGTGGTCGACGGGCGCCGGTATCTGAATTTTTGCAGCAACGACTACCTGGGGCTGGCCAATGACCCGGCGGTGATCAAGGCTTTTCAGGGGGCCGTGGCAGACTGGGGCGTCGGCAGTGGTGCCTCCCACCTGGTCTGCGGCCATCAGCGCCCCCACCAGCAGCTGGAAGAGGCGCTGGCCGACCATGTCGGTCGCGAAAGCGCGTTGCTGTTTTCCAACGGTTACATGGCCAATCTGGGGGTGATGACCGCCTTGCTGGGCAAGGGCGATGCGGTTTTTCATGATCGCCTGAACCATGCCTCCCTGCTGGATGGCGGGTTGCTCAGTGGCGCCCGGTTTCGCCGTTTTGCCCACAACGATGCATCCGCCCTGCGGGGTCAGCTGCAGCGCAGTGATGCGCGCCGCAAGCTGGTGGTCACTGACGGTGTGTTCAGTATGGATGGCGACGTGGCGCCGTTGTCTGACTATGCCGCTGCCTGCGACGACAATGATGCCTGGTTGATGGTGGACGATGCCCATGGTCTGGGCGTACTGGATGACCAGGGGCGTGGCAGTGTCGTTGCACAGGGCGTCAATGAGCGGGTGCCGGTACTGATGGGCACGCTCGGCAAGGGGCTGGGTACCGCCGGTGCCTTTGTGGCTGGCAGCCATGCATTGATCGAGATCCTGATACAATTCGCGCGCACCTATATTTATACCACCGCCATGCCGGCAGCGGTGGCGTCAGCCACCCTGGTGAGTCTGTCCAAGGCCCGTGAAGAGCATTGGCGTCGCGAAAAACTGGTTGTGTTGATTCAGCGTTTTCGGGCCGGAGCCGCGCAATTGGGTTTCACCCTGATGGACTCGGCTACCCCGATCCAGCCCTTGCTGATCGGCGCTGATCAGCAGGCCATGGCCCTCAGCCAGCAACTGCGCGAGCAGGGCTTTCTGATCACCGCCATTCGCCCGCCCACGGTGCCGGACGGGCAAGCCCGGTTGCGGGTCACCCTGTCGGCGGCCCATGAAGAAAGCGATGTGGATGCGTTGCTGGCGGCGCTGGAAAAGGTCGGATGTCGGACATCTGACGTCGGACGCTAACCACGATAGCCGGATTATGTTGTTTGTTTTTGTCGTCAGGCCTCCGACGTCAGACGTCTGACCAAAGGAACTCGAATGCCCAAGCTGATCCCTTTCCATAACACCTACAAAGCCACTGGCGTCGCGGATGCGGATGCCCAGGACGTGGTGCTGATCCATGGTTGGGGTCTGCATGCCATTGTCTTTGACGACATTGTGCCGGCATTACTGGAGCGGTTCCGGGTCACCGTGGTGGATCTGCCGGGCATGGGGCAAAGCCCGCTGCCCAATGATGACTACACCCTGGACTTCCTCGCCGACCAGGTGTTGGCCATCATGCCGGAACAGGCCCATCTGCTGGGCTGGTCCCTGGGCGGGCTGGTGGCACTGGCCATGGCCGAGAAGGCGCCGCAGCGGGTGCAGTCCGTGGTCACCGTGGCCACCTCGCCGCGCTTTACCGCGGCAGCGGGCTGGGAGCCGGCCATGAAGGCGGACATCCTGGCCAAGTTTGCCGAGCTGTTCGATGAAGACCACGAAGGTACTCTGGTGCGCTTCCTGGCCCTCAACTGCAAGGGCAGCGCGGCCATGCGCGAAGACACTGCGCGCTTGAAAGAAATTCTCTATTTCTGCGGCCTGCCGGCGCCCAGAGCCCTGCGAGGCGGGCTTGATATCCTCCGCGATACGGATCTGCGTGACACCCTGTCAGCGTTATCCATGCCGGTGCTGATGGTGTTTGGCGAGCACGACCATATCGTACCGGCGGCGGCCATGGCGGCGGTGGAACCCCTGATCCAGAAGGGTCGCACCGCACTGATCGAGCAGGTGGCCCATGTGCCTTTCCTGTCCGCTCCCGATACCTTTACCCGGGCGGTCTATGACTTCTATCGCGACCATCGACTGGTCCACTGAGGCTGCCGTGGACAGACCTGTCAAGACGGCGGTCAGCCAGCACTTCAGTCGTGCCGCGCGCAGCTATGATGCCCATGCGGCGTTGCAGCTGGCGGTAGGGCGCTCCCTGGTGCAGCGCTTGCCGGCGCAGCTGGTGACACCGTCTGCACTGGATCTGGGCTGCGCCACCGCACCGTTTGCCCGCGCCCAGCAACAGGCCCTGCCAGGCGTATTGTGGCAGGCGGTGGATCTGTCTTCCGATATGCTGAATGAGGCCGCCGAGCGGGGTCGATTCAACGACCATTACCAGCCGCTGTGCGCCGATGCAGAATCGCTGCCCGTGGAGAGTGGGTCCCAGGGGCTGGTGTTTTCCTGTTTTGCCTTGCAATGGTGTGACCCGACCCGGGTGATGGCGGAAGTGCATCGGGTGCTGGCACCGGGCGGTCGACTGTTGCTGGCGGTGCCGTTGGCGGGCTCCCTGCGGGAATTGAGCCAGAGCTGGCAAGCGGTGAATCATCGCCCCCATGTGAATGCCTTGCCAACGTTGGGCGACTGGCAAGAAGCCTCACTGCGGGTCGGGTTTGCTGACGTGCAAATTCAGCAACAGGTGATGGTGGAATATTACGAATCGGTCAAACAGATTGCCCGCCGCCTCAAGGCCACCGGCGCCGACCATGTCAGTGGCGCCAGCGGCCTGACCGGCAAGCATGCCTGGCAAGCCATGGTGGCCGAGTATGAAACCAAACGGACCGGTCAGGGCTTGCCGTTGACGTGGAATGTGCTGTTTCTGGAAGCGGAAAAGCTTTGAGCTGCGCTGATTGGATTTAGAATGGCCTAGACGTTCGCGGGGGCTGAAGTGTCTACGAGGCCGCTTGTAGGAGTTCCTCTTGAGGGACGAACCGTGCGAAGCACGGAATCGACCGCAGGGTGATCAAAGCGATAAGTTCAATCCAAGGATAGCTATGGAAAATCAGAAGCCACCTCTTCCCGCCCTCAAGGGCGTCTTCTTCGTCACCGGCACCGACACCGAAGTCGGCAAGACCTGGGTGAGTTGTCGTCTGCTGGAGCGGGCCCGCGAGGCCGGGTTGAGCTGCTATGGACTCAAGCCGGTGGCGGCGGGTTGTGAGGAAACGGCGGAGGGCTGGCGTAATGACGATGCCCTGCAGCTGATGGCAGCCAGTTCGGTGACATTGCCCTATGAGCTGGTTAATCCGGTGGCACTGAAAGCGCCAGTAGCGCCACATATCGCCGCCCAGCAGGAAGGCAAAGCGGTTACCCTGGCGCGTCTGGCGGGCTATGTACGTGGCGCCCTGAATGCCCACAAGGCGGACCTGATTCTGATCGAAGGTGCCGGTGGTTGGCGGGTGCCGCTTAATGATCGGGAGATGTTGTCCGGCCTTGCTGCCGAACTGGAACTGCCGGTGATTCAGGTGGTGGGCATGAAGCTGGGCTGCATCAATCATGCCCTGCTTACCGCTGAAGCGATAAAGAAAGACGGGTTGCGCTATGCCGGTACAATGGCCAATTGTTTTGGTTCAATGGCGGTTCAGGAAGAAAACCTGCTCACTTTGCGCCAGCATTTACCCGGGGCCTTTGCTGTGGTGTAAGTGCAGTTTGAACAGCGAAAATCATCACCTGTTCAACGCCTTTTCATGCCTCTGTCACCTTTAACTGGGCGTTTACAGGTAGCTACATAGTACTACAGTGCAACTACCCAAGGCCCACTGTTTCGATGCAATTTCCTGCCTAATCTTGAGTCGTCATCGTGTAAAGCGATGGTATTCAATCAGGGGGAAGTTCCATGGATCGCAAACGACGTCGCCTGGTGCAGGCACTGGGTGCAGGCAGCGCACTGGGCCTGGCGGGCTGCGGTGGTGGTAGCAGCTCGCCATCGACACCGGTCAATACGCCCACACCCAATCAGCCGGATGTTCCGGATCAGCCTGATGCCTTGCCCGGCGTCTCCTTTTTGCATGGTGTGGCCTCCGGAGATCCGCTTGCTGACCGGGTGATTCTGTGGACCCGGGTCACCCCGGACCTGGGCAACGGTGAGGATGTGGCTGTGACCGTCACTGTTGCCAGTGACCCGGCCATGCAACAGACCGTTGCCTCCTATGGGGCCACCGCTTCAGCGGCAGCGGATTATTGTGTGAAGGTGGATGCGACCGGGCTGCAGGCGGATCGCTGGTACTACTACCGGTTCTCGGTGGGGGAACAGACCTCCCCGGTAGGGCGTACCCGGACTTTCCCGGCTTCTGATCGTTTTGTTGATCGCGCCCGTTTCGCAGTGGTGTCCTGTTCCAATTACCCCAACGGCTTCTTCTCCGTCTACAGGGCGGTGGCCAATCAGGCGGACCTGGATTTTGTCCTGCACCTGGGGGATTACATTTACGAATATGGCGCCGGTGAATATGGCGACTTCCCGGAGCGGGATCCCCAGCCGCCCCATGAAATGGTGGCGCTGAGCGATTACCGTCAACGCCATGCCCAGTACAAAACCGATCAGGATCTGCAGGCCATTCATCAGCAATTCCCCATGATCGCTGTCTGGGATGATCACGAGTCTACCAACGACAGCTATCGTGACGGTGCCGAGAATCACCAGCCGCTCACCGAGGGGGACTGGGAAACCCGTAAGCAGATTGCCCAGCAGGCCTACTTCGAATGGCTGCCCATCCGACCTCGCGAACCGGGTAATAACAGTGTGATCTATCGCCGTTTCCAGTTCGGCGATCTGCTGGATCTCACCATGCTGGACACGCGTCTGGAGGGTCGTGACGAGCAACTGACGATTCCTGCTGACCCGGCCCGTAACGATGAAGACCGTCATCTGATCAGCGCCGAGCAGATGGACTTTCTGCTCGATAGCCTCAGCGCTTCCTCCAGCCAGTGGCGTTTCATTGGGCAGCAGGTCATGTTTGCCCAGCTCAACATTGCCGAGCTGCCGACCCTGGATGAGCGTAGTGCGCAACTGCGCGGCAATCTGTCCGCCATCAACATGGATCAATGGGATGGCTATGCGGCGGACCGGCTGAAAATTCTCAACCACATCGACGACAACAACATCGACAATGTGGTGATTCTCACCGGGGATATTCATACCTCCT
>NZ_JABURH010000175.1 GCF_014762765.1 Alcanivorax sp. | reverse complement strand
TGGGGGCTGGCCTATCTGGGGGCGGCGTTTATCCAGGGCAATATCCGCTGGCTGGCGGCGGCCTTTGCCGTGGAGAAGCTGGTGTATGTGGTGGTGTGGGGGCTGTGGATGGCAAACCATAACCTTGGCGCGGTGTATGAGCAGGATCTGTTTGCCGGGGTGTTCTACAGTATCTACGGGCTCAACGATCTGGCCTTCATGTTGTTCTTTGGCTGGGTGTTTCTTTCGCAACGCGCCAAAGGTTGATCTGATTCAGGGTGAGCGTCTTATCGGATGCCGGTATTGCTGACGGGCGGTCTGTTCGCGCTAATCTCTGTAATAACACCTCTTTAGACCGTGCAAGGAATTGAGACCATGCCAACCATCCTCTTCGTGCTGTTCGCCATTTCATTCCTGCCCATTTTTCTCGCCTGGGCGGGCGTCTATTTCCGTATCAGGCAGTTTGGCACCTTCGATAACTACCATCCCCGCCAGCAACAGGCGGCGCTGGTCGGGGCAGGAGCCAGGGTGCAGGGGGCGCAGGCCAATGCCTGGGAATCGCTGACGGTGTTTACCATGGTGTGCTTTATCGCCTATGCGTCCGGGCTGGATCTGAACCAGCTTGATGGTGTGGCGTTACTGTATCTGGCGGCGAGGGTGCTGCACCCGATTCTGTATATCGCCAATCTGGCCTGGTTTCGTTCAGCCATCTATGCGGTGGGGATGGGATGTTGTCTGTATATCGTTTATCTGGCGGCAAGTCAGTGAGAGGGCAATAGGTGCCCGCCCTGCAAGCGAGCCTCCCCAAAGGGGGAAGGGAAACCCGCGAGCAGGGCGGGCGTTTACTGGATCTGCTCGAGCGCCTCCCGGGTTCTGGCGTTCTGTTGGTCAGCCAGGCTGTTCACCTGAGCTTCGAATTTTTTCAGTTCTTCTGCATTGGTGGGCGTCTTGACGGTGGTGTTGGAGCCGTCTTCGACGCTTACAACAGGAGCCGGAGTGCTTTGCAGCTGGGTCATGACCAGCCAGCCCACAGCGAGCAGGGCCAGCAGTAATCCAATCAAACGCATAGTGTTGCTTTCCTGACGGTCCGCAGTGTGGCTTCGACCATCTCAGCCCGGGAGAAAACGGTCAATCTGCTGCGGTTATACGGTCTGATTTAGGTGATGTATGACGTTATCTCCAGCGGGGTTGTCTTGGAATGTGCTCGTGGCAACCCCTGTCTATCTCTACGTTTAAGTAGACGAATTCTGTATTTATGTATTTTCTCTCCTGTCGAATTTGACCCATATCAACAAACCATAACATTGCCCAATGTAACTATTGAGCCTGTCATCGTGCTGGCCCTAGCATCCGATCAATCCGATCTGTTCAAGGGGCATGACAATGACAATTCAGGTTGATCCGGTGCGCCGGAATCTCAAATTCGGGCTGCCCGCCGGCAAGGCATTGAGCTGGAATCCGGGCGGGCTGCATATCTCCCAGTTCTATAACACCCTGTCGATTTTCTTTCCGGCGGGGGAGCGCTTCTTTATCCAGAGCGTGCGCAACTATCGCCAGGAAATCACCGATGCGCATCTGAAGGAACAGGTTTCCGCCTTTATCGGCCAGGAAGGCTTCCACACCCGTGAGCACGAGGAATACAACGAGGCGCTGGTGGCGGCGGGTATGCCCATCGAGGCCATGGATGCGGTGGTGGTGCGGTTGCTGGAACTGGTGAAGAAGGCGCCCCGTTCCGTTCAGCTGGCCGCCACGGTGGCACTGGAGCACCTGACCGCGGTGCTGGGCGACATGCTGCTGCGCAATACCGAACTGATGGAAGGGGTGGACCCCCATTACTCGGCGATCTGGCGATGGCATGCCATTGAGGAAACCGAACACAAGGCGGTGTGTTTCGATGCTTTCGAGCAGGTGGTGGGCAAGGGCATCCAGGCCTATGGCCTGCGTGTGGGAGCCTTTCTGTTGGCCAATGCGTTGTTCTGGAGCCTGTACCTGCCGTTCTACACAGTGATGGTGGCGAAGGGCGGCGGTCTGTTGAACCTGAAGGGCTGGTGGAAAGTTTTGAACCTGACGGTGGGCCGCCCGGGGGTATTGCGCCGGGCCCTGCCGGACTGGCTGGATTTCTTCCGCCCCGGTTTTCACCCCTGGATGCATGACAACCGGGAATTCCTGGACCAGGCCGAGGCACTGATGGACGAAGTGGCGGCCTTTGATGTGAACCGGCTGCAAGCCGCCTGAGGAGGGCAGGGACATGACCAGTAAAGCGAAGATTTCAGCAAAGACGATTTCCGTGGATGTGGCCATCGTGGGCGCCGGTTTCGGCGGGCTGTGCATGGCGATCAAGCTGCGTGAGGCGGGCAACGAGGATTTTGTGATCCTGGAAAAGGCATCGGAAGTGGGCGGGGCCTGGTACTTCAATGGCTATCCCGGGGCGGCCTGCGATGTGCAGTCGCACCTGTATTCCTTTTCGTTCGCCGGCAAGGCGGACTGGAGCAAGCGCTACGCGCCCCGGGACGAAATCGAGAACTACATTCTCGACACCGTGGAGCAGTATCAGCTGCGGCCCTTTATCCAGTTCAACCAGGAAGTGAACGAAGCCCATTTTGATGAAACCACCGGCCGCTGGACCGTGCGTACTGCTGCTGGCATGACCATTGATTGCCGTCACTTTGTGCTGGCGTCCGGCCCGTTGCATGTGCCGAACGTGCCCAACATCAAGGGCCTCAAGCGCTTCAAGGGCAAGGTGATGCATTCCGCCGAGTGGGATCATGGCTATGATCTGGTGGGCAAGAAGGTGGTATCCATCGGCACCGGTGGCAGCGCCATTCAGTACTGCCCGGAAATCGCCCCCAAGGTGAAGAAGCTGTCCGTATTTCAGCGCAGTGCGGCCTGGGTGATTCCCCGGGATGAACGCGGTTACTGGGGGATTCAACAGCGGTTGTTCAAGCGTTTCCCGGCGCTGCGCAAACTGCATCGGGCGCGGCTTTACTGGAGCAATGAATCCCGGGTGGCACCGGCCTCCAGCCCGAAGGCGGCGCAACTGCTGGGGACCCTGTGCAAGCAGTTCATTCGCCTGCAGGTGAAAGACAAGGCGCTGGTGAAGGCGCTGAC
Source organism: Alcanivorax sp. (assembly GCF_014762765.1). GTDB lineage: Bacteria > Pseudomonadota > Gammaproteobacteria > Pseudomonadales > Alcanivoracaceae > Alcanivorax. Next base: position 976 of record NZ_JABURH010000175.1, on the reverse strand, counting down.
CCCGGATTACACCTTCGGCTGCAAACGGGTGCTGATTTCCAACAAGTGGTACCCCATGTTCAACCGCGACAATGTGGAACTGGTCACCGCCGGGATCCGCGAGGTGAAAGCCCACAGCGTGGTCACTGAAGACGGGGTAGAGCATGAAGCGGATTGCATCATTCTTGGCACCGGCTTTGTGGTTGATCCGCGTATCTACATGAAAAATTTTCCGCTCACCGGTTTGCCGGGCCATGATCTTCATAAGGACTGGGCCAAGTCTGCGGAAGCGCATTACGGCGTTACCGTCAGCGGCTACCCGAACCTGTACATGCTGGTGGGTCCGAACACAGGGCTGGGCCACAATTCGATTCTGTTCATGATCGAGTGTCAGGTGAAATACATCCTGCAATGCATGGCGCTGCTGCGTGAGGAAGGCGCGGACTATCTGGATGTAAAACCGAAAGCCCAGGAAGCCTTTAACGCGAACGTGCAGCGTCGCTTGCAGGGCACCACCTGGACCTCCGGTTGCACCAGCTGGTACCAACAGGACGATGGCAAGAACTTCGCCCTGTGGCCGGGTTCCACCTGGCGCTACTGGCTGGAAACCCGCAACGTGCGCTCCACGGATTATGACTTTGTGTGTGCCGATGCTGAGGCAACGGTGGAAGCCTGACGGGGTTTCGAGACTACGGTAAAAGAGAGGGGCAGCCTGGGCTGCCCCTTTTTTGTGGATGGCGGTTCTGCCATTGCGGATGGCTTGTGGTAAAAAAGGGGAGAAATAAGCCGGCCAGAGAATATTGATGAGAAAAATAGCCCCGATTATCGCTGCTGTGACAGTGCTGGCACTGTACGGGCTGGATAACCTGCGAGATGACAGCACCGTCAGCCAGGCACCGGCTCAGGCCTACCAAACTGGATCGGCTGCGGTTGCCGGTGATCGCGCTATTCAGGTGGCCTATGAAAACCGGCAAAGCGATGTTCAGGTAGAAGGGGC
>NZ_JABURH010000037.1 GCF_014762765.1 Alcanivorax sp. | reverse complement strand
CCGGCGGTTTCGTGCACGTGCATCATCATCGGCACGTCCAGTTCCTCGGCCAGGGTCAGCACCTTCTGCAGCGGGCCATCGGACACGGTATAGGGCGCGTGGGGCCCGAAACCGATCTGAATGCGCGGATCATGGCGCCACTCGTCCATGGCATCGGTGGCCAGGCGCAGGTAGTCCTCCGGTCCGGCGCCCATGGGGGTAGGGAAATCCAGGATTGGGCAGAACAGGCTGGCGCGCAGCCCGGCTTCCACGGTGGCGCGGGCGGCGCTGGCCGGGAAGAAGTACTGATCGGCAAAGCAGGTGGTACCGGAGCGGATCATTTCCGCCGCTGCCAGCCGGGTGCCGTCGAAGACAAACTGTTCGCTGACGAACTGGCCTTCCGCCGGCCAGATATGCTTTTCCAGCCAGGTCATCAGCGGCAGGTCATCGGCGATGCCGCGCAGCAGGTTCATGGCCGCATGGGTATGGGCATTGATCAGGCCCGGGATCAGCAGGTGACTGTCCAGCCGCTGGACTGTCTCGGCCTGCCACTTCTCATTGGCCAGTGCGCTGGGCAGCAGGTCGACAATCTGGCCATCACGGACGACCAGGGCGTGGTTTTCCAGCACCTCGGCACTGGGCTCCTTGTCCTGTGCGACCGGGGCAATCCAGCGGGCGTGGACGATCAGGTCAGCCTGATTGTCGCTCATGCACAACTCCTTGAAGAGGGTGGGGCAATTTTCGCCGCAGTATAGCGTGTCAGTGGCGCTCTTGCCGCCACGATAACAATGGCGGCGGACTATGGCGCCGAAGCCGCCCGGTTGTGCTATCATCCGGGGCTTTTCCGGGCTTCGTGCCAGGAGCAGGAATGTATGCCCGGTCCGCCGCTGTCGGCAGCGAGCGGGCTGTCATAAGAACAGACTGCACAGGGTGCCATCGGCACGCTGTGAAATCGGCCCTGATCAGGGGCCGGCTTGGGAAAGCCGCAGGGGCTTTCCCGATACTTGTGGAAAGTAAGGATCGCTATGACGGATCTCGCCAGAGAAGTTACCCCGGTCAACATCGAAGACGAACTCAAACAGTCGTACCTGGATTACGCCATGAGCGTGATCGTGGGGCGGGCTCTGCCGGATGTGCGCGATGGCCTGAAGCCGGTGCATCGCCGCGTACTGTTCGCCATGCACGAGCTCAACAACGACTGGAACAAGGCTTACAAGAAGTCCGCCCGTGTGGTCGGTGACGTTATCGGTAAATACCACCCCCATGGTGACTCCGCCGTCTACGACACCATCGTACGGATGGCGCAGCCGTTTTCCCTGCGCTATATGCTGGTGGATGGTCAGGGTAACTTCGGTTCCATCGACGGGGATTCCGCCGCGGCCATGCGTTACACCGAAGTGCGCATGGCCAAGATCGCCCACGAGCTGCTGGCCGATCTGGACAAGGAAACCGTGGATTTCGTCGACAACTACGACGGCACGGAAAAGATTCCCGATGTGATGCCAACCCGGGTACCGAACCTGCTGGTCAATGGCTCTTCCGGTATCGCCGTGGGTATGGCCACCAATATTCCGCCGCATAATCTGGGCGAAGTGGTGGATGGTTGTCTGGCGCTGATCGACGACGACAGCCTGACTCCTGACGACCTGATGGAATACATCAAGGGCCCGGATTTCCCCACAGCCGGCATTATTAATGGCCGCGCAGGCATCGTACAGGCGTACCGCACCGGCCGTGGCCGCGTTTACATGCGCGCCCGTGCGGAAATCGAGCAGACGGACAAAAGTGGCAAAGAAGCCATTATCGTCCACGAAATTCCCTACCAGGTGAACAAGGCGCGGCTGATCGAGAAGATCGCCGAGCTGGTGAAAGACAAGAAGATTGAAGGTATCACCGAGCTGCGCGATGAGTCCGATAAAGAGGGCATGCGCATTGTGATCGAGCTGCGTCGGGGCGAGAACGCCGAGGTGGTGCTCAACAATCTTTACCAGCAGACCCAGATGGAGTCTGTGTTCGGTATCAATACCGTGGCACTGGTGGATGGTCAGCCCAAGACCCTTAACCTGCGTGAGTTGCTGGATGCCTTCATCCGCCACCGCCGTGAAGTGGTGACTCGCCGTACCGTGTTCGAACTGCGCAAGGCCCGGGAAAAGGCCCACCTGCTGGAAGGTCTGGCAGTGGCCCTGAGCAATATCGACCCGGTGATTGCGCTGATCAAGGCGTCTCCCAGCGGCGCGGAAGCGAAAGAGAAGCTGCTGGCCAAGGGCTGGACGCCCGGTGACGTGATGCAAATGCTGGATCGCGCCGGCGGTGAAAACGCGGCTCGCCCGGATGGACTTGATGAGCAGTACGGCCTGCGTGACGGGCTCTATTATCTTAGCCCGGAACAGGCTCAGGCCATTCTTGACCTGCGCTTGCAGAAGCTGACCGGTCTGGAGCGGGAAAAGCTGATCAATGATTACCAGGAGCTGCTGGAGCAGATTGCCGAGCTGATGCTGATCCTGGCCGATCCGCAGCGCCTGATGCAGGTGATCCGTGACGAGCTGAAGGCGGTCCGTGAGGAATATGCCGACGAGCGCCGTTCCGAAATCGTTACCTCCCGTCTCGACCTGAGCATGGAAGACCTGATCGCCGAAGAAACCGTGGTGGTGACCCTGTCCAACGGTGGCTACGCCAAGATGCAGCCCATCGATACCTACCGGGCGCAGAAACGTGGTGGACGCGGCAAGTCTGCGGGACAGCTCAAAGACGAGGATTACGTGGAGCACCTGCTGGTGGCAGGCACCCACGACACCCTGTTGCTGTTCACCGACGCCGGCAAGGTGTTCTGGTTGCGCACCTTCGAGCTGCCGCAAGGTGGTCGCGCGTCTCGCGGCAAACCTATCGTCAACCTGTTGCCGGCCCTGGGTAATGACGAGCGCATTACTGCGATCCTGCGTCTCGATGCGGAAATGGTACGCCAGCAGAAAGCTGCCGGCGTCGAAGTGGAAGCCGATGAGGACGATGTAGTCGATACGGATGACGTGATCGAAGATGTCGTCGACGGTGACGAAGTTGAGGCAGAAGCGGTCGTGGATAGCGTGCCTGGACCGTTTATTTTCATGGCGACCTCCAGCGGTATCGTCAAGCGTACCGCCCTGGCCAACTTTGCCCGTCCGCGCAGCTCCGGTCTGATCGCCGTAAAACTGCAGGAAGGCGAGCATCTGGTGAATGTGGCGATTACCCACGGCGACGAAGATGTGATGCTGGTGGCCCGCAACGGCAAGGCCGTGCGTTTCCATCAGTCGAAGGTGCGTGTCATGAGCCGTCTGGCTCGTGGTGTACGCGGCATCAAACTGGCTGATGGCGTGGACGTGATTTCCCTGATTGTGCCGGAAGCCAATGGCCAGATCCTGACCGCCTCCGAAAACGGCTACGGCAAGCGTACCCCGCTGACCGACTACCCGACCAAGGGTCGTGGTGGCCAGGGCGTGATCGCCATGGTGGTCAACGAACGTAACGGGGAGCTGGTTGGTGCGACCCAGGTGTTCGGCGAAGAGGACATCATGCTGATTTCCAACCAGGGCACCCTGGTGCGTACCGGTGTCAATCAGGTCAGCGTTTCCAGCCGTAATACCCAGGGTGTTCGTCTGATTCGCCTGGGTGATGGTGAGAAGCTGTGTGGTCTGGCCACCATCCCCGAGCTGGAAGGCGACGAGGACGACATCGAAGAGGGTGAGGTGCTGGAAGGGGAGGCTTCTGCGGAATCCCCGGAGACTGACGCCTCTGATGACGCCGAGGAGTAACATGTAGGAGCACCTCTCGAGGTGCGAACCACCTGCAACGGTTCGCACCTCGAGAGGTGCTCCTACGGTGTTTTCTAAATGATTCGACGAATTACCCGAGCCCGGTGTTACCGGGCTTCTTTGATTAACCGGTTTGCTACTTTCAATCTAGTCACGGAGAAAATGCATGTCCCGCGCCTATAACTTCTGCGCAGGTCCGGCGGCGTTGCCGACGGATGTTCTGGAGCAGGCCCGCCAGGAAATGCTGGATTACCAGGGCATGGGCCTGTCCATCATGGAAATGAGCCATCGGGACAAGGTGTTCGTGGAGATTGCCGAAA
>NZ_JABURH010000074.1:30266-32972 GCF_014762765.1 Alcanivorax sp. | reverse complement strand
TACCCGATCCAGGCCATCCACGTGCCCAAGACCGTGGACAACGACCTGCCCTTCACTGACGTGAGTCCTGGCTTCGGCTCCGTGGCCAAGTACACCGCGGTAAGCTGCCGCGAGGCGGCCCTGGACGTAGCCAGTATGTGCGCCACCTCCACCAAGGTGTTCGTCATGGAAGTAATGGGCCGCCACGCCGGCTGGATCGCCGCCGCTGCCGGCCTGGCAAAGGAAGACAATGACGACGCTCCGCACCTGATCCTGTTCCCGGAAATCGCCTTCGACAAGGCCGCCTTCATGAAGAAGGTAGAAGCCACCGTGAATAAAGTGGGCTACTGCGTAATCGTGGTCTCTGAAGGCGCCCGCTATGAAGATGGCACCTTCCTGGCCGACGCCGGTAACACCGATGCCTTCGGCCACAAGCAGCTCGGCGGCGTGGCCCCGGTGATTGCCCAGATGGTCAAGGATGAACTGGGCTACAAATACCATTGGGCGGTGAGCGACTACCTGCAACGGGCCGCCCGCCATATCGCTTCCGCCACTGATGTGGAGCAGGCCTACGCCGTGGGCCGCGCCGCCGTGGAATTCGCCGTGGCCGGCAAGAACGCAGTGATGCCCACCATCGAGCGCAAGAAAACCAAGAAATACAGCTGGACCATCGGCGAGGCGCCCCTGAAGAAAGTGGCCAACGTGGAAAAGAAAATGCCGCGCAAGTTCATCACCAAAGATGGCTTTGGTATCACCCCCAGCGCCCGCGAGTATCTGGCCCCGCTGATCGGCGGCGAATCATATCCGCCGTACAAGGATGGCCTGCCGCAATTCGCCAAGCTGAAACTGGCCCCGGTGGCCAAGAAGCTGAACGACGCGTTCGAGGTGTAAGCGCACCCCGATACGACAAACGCCCCGCATTGCGGGGCGTTTTTGTTTGTGCTGAAAAGCTGGCCCCGCAGGAGCGCCTCTGTTCCCTGCGGGTAGGCGGCGTGATCAAAGGCGTCGAAAGACAAATATCACCACAGAGGACACAGAGATCACTGAGGAAAAAAAGGGTTCTCTCTGTGCCCTCTGTGGTGAAAGCGCTTTTGATCCTGGCCTGTAATCCCACCGCCAGCGGCGCTCCTACGACGCCTGGGCATCCCCCATCGCCGCCATGTCCATCCACATCATTTCCCACACATGCCCATCCGGGTCCGCCAGGTTACGGTTATACATGAACCCCAGATCCTGAACCGGGTTGATATCTGCCGTGCCGCCATTGTCCGCAGCGGCCTTATTCACGGCATCCACCGCATCACGACTGTCAAAGGACAGTGCCAGCATCACTTCACTGGAAGAGGAAGGCGGAATCGGCCGGTCGGTGAAGGTCCGCCACTTGTCATGGGTCAGCAGCATCACATGGATGGCCTCACTCCACACCATGCAGGCGGCAGTCTCGTCAGTGAATTGCGGATTGTTCTCGAAGCCCAGCGCGGTATAAAACGCCATGGACGCTTTAAGATCTGCTACCGGCAGGTTTACAAAAATCATTCTGGTCATGCTGCTGTCTCCCAAGGGTTAGTTCAAAACAGCCATGCGTGCTGTCATCACCTTATCGAACTGCCCTTGGCGTTTTCGACACAGCCATCACATTTTTTAGCGAGACGCTTCGCCCCTATAGCGGATAAACGGCCTTACCCGGCCCCCACAAGCGGTCAATCTGTCGGCCGAACACCGCCAGTTCGCCACTGGTGTAAAATGCTTCATCCCCGCTTTTTCCGGATTCCGCCAGCAACCCCTCGCACGCCAATCGCCGCACCACTTCCCGGGCCACCGCCGACTCGGTGCTGACAATCTGCACCCCTGGCCCCGCCACCTGCGCAATGCGCTCGGCAAGGTAGTTGTAATGGGTGCAGCCCAGCACAATGGTGTCCGCGCCCTTCTCCAGTAGCGGCGCGATATAGCGGTTCAGCAATACCAAGGTCTCGTGGTCATCAAAACGCAACGCCTCAATCTGGCCCACCAGATCCGGGCAGGGCTGCACCTCGATGCTCACCGTGCTGGAAAACCGTGCCGCCAGAGCGCTGAAGGAATGGGTCTGCAGGGTTCTGGGCGTGGCCAACACTCCCACCACTCGGCTACGGGTGGCCAGCACCGCCGGCTTCACCCCAGGCTCCACACCGATAATTGGCACCGAGCAGGTAGCCCGTAGCTGCGCAATGGCGGAGGTGGTCGCGGTATTGCACGCCACCACCACGGCTTTGGCCCCCTGCCCCAGCAGGAAATCCGTCACCGTGTTCATCCGCTCCAGAATAAAGTCATCGGATTTGTCGCCATAGGGCGCATGACGGGAGTCGGCCACATAGAGGATATCGTCGGCAGGCAGTAGCTCACGGACCTTCGCGGCCACGGAAAGGCCGCCGATGCCGGAGTCGAAAATACCGATGGGATGGGAATGGGGCATGGCTGGATAGGGGTCGGTTTAATTATTGGGAGATAGTGTACTCGACCGGGACAGAAACTGGGAAAGAGTTGGGTATCAGCCCCGATACTCTGTCGCAAGCAGCGAATAGAGCGCCTGGTCCACGTAGCCGGTATACAGCCACTCGCTCTGACTGAGCGTCGCTTCATGGGTAAACCCAAGCCGTTCCGCTATGGCCCGGCTTCTGTGATTATCAACCGCGCAGCGGATCTCGATTTTGTTCAGGTCGAAATCGTCAAAACCCATCTTCAGCAGCGACC
>NZ_JABURH010000074.1:0-29937 GCF_014762765.1 Alcanivorax sp. | reverse complement strand
GGGCAAGGTGTGGGCCGGTTTTAACGGCTCAAGGGTGATGGAAGGGGTCATTTCTTTCCGCTTTCATAGCAGGGTGTCTTCAGTCGGCCGCCGCAAAGTGTGCCATCTGGTCCGCATGGGCCTTCACAAAAGCCGGGCGTGCAGTGGCGCGAGCCACATAATCTAGGCAGGCGGGATATTCCGACAGGCCATCAAACCGGTCCACCAGCCGCAACACATCCGCCATCAGAATATCAGCCACAGAGAAGCGGCCGGCCAGCCACTCCCGTTTCGCCAGCACCGCTTCCATATGCTGCAATCGGGCCTGGAGAAACGCCTCCAGATTTTGCCGCCCCGGTGTGTCAGCGGTGTCGCCAGAGAACTTGAACAGTGACCAGGGCAAGCTTGCCGCTTCCACCGAGTTGAGTGCCGCAAAGAGCCATTGAGTCACTTCGCTTCTGCGTTGCGGGTCGACCGGCATCAGCGTCTCACTGCGCCCCGCCAGATGAAGCAGGATGGCACCGCTTTCAAAGAGGGAGAGCTCACCATCGGTAAGCCAGGGCACCTGCCCGAAAGGCTGGTGAGAAAAATGCTCGCTGCCCCGGTCTCTGAAGGGCACGCTCTCCACGCGATAATACAACCCGGCTTCTTCCAGCGCCCAGCGCACACGCAGATCACGCACATAACCACGAGGCATGTCAGGAACCCAATCGAAGGTGGTCAGAATCAGATCAGTCATTGCGCTACTCCTGTTGTCTTCGCTATGACAAGGTCGGTCGTACTCTGCCAGCCATGGTGCTCATGCGCATTCGTTAAAGACAATTTTATTTGAAAACGGATCGACCACTTCAAACACCCTGTCACCCCAGGGAGCGGTCGAAATGTCAGGCCGACAATACCGGTAACCTTGCGACATGACATCACGGTGCAAACCTTCGATATCATCCGTATTCACGAATATTTTTGAGCCAGGGGTACAATCCCCGGAATGCTCGCTGAGGTGAAGCACCAGCCCTTCTCTGGAAACCTGCATATAAAGAGGATATCCCTCTTCGAAACGGTGCTGCCAATCCAGCGACATGCCAAGAAATTCCAGATAGAAGGCCTTGGCTTTGTCTTCATCAAAAATTCGAACGACGGGTATCGCTTGAAATCGCATCCATGCTCTCCTGGCTGACGCCGACCACGCAGCAGTTATTAGAAAGACAAATAAACCAGATACCTGAAACGCCTACAACGCCGAATAAATTTATACGCAGCAGGCTGCTAAAACCTGATCATGCCTTGCTACACTGTCGGCATTATGCGTTTATTGCCGGGTTTTCTTGCGGTGGTGCTGTCGTTGCCGGCTCAGGTTCAGGCCGATGACGTGACGGTGCTGGTGGTACGCCACCGGTGGCATACCGGTATTGCCTTTCCGGCGGATCAGCTCTCCCCTGCCCTGGGATTTCTTGCGCCACACTTCAGTGAGCCATCGTTCTACGAATTCGGCTGGGGGGATGATGCCTTTTATCGGCAGGATGACAGCTGGTGGCTGCGGGTTCGGGCCATGCTGTGGCCAACCCGATCGACAATGCATGTGGTAGGACTGGAGCGACATCCGGAACTGTTGCCCCATACAGATTTGCAGCCACTGTGCCTGAGTGCCGAGCAGCTCGGCCAGTTACAGGAGAGTCTGGCCGGGTATTCCAACTGGATGAGCAGGAGCGGTTACCCGCCGGCGACCCAGGGCTGTACGGCGATAGCCGTTTCTTCCCTTCCAATGACACCTTCTGGTTCGGCAATACCTGCAACACCTGGACCGCCAAGCGCTTGCGCGATGCGGGACTGCCGATACGCGCCTTTCTTACCCTCACTGCGGGCCAGGTGCTGAGCCAACTGCGCGAAGGCAATCAGGCAGGCGCCTGTGCCACCCGATAAACCAACATCAGGGATAAAGGGAGACTTGGGCTGATTGGGGCGTGACCGGCCTGGCCAAACCTCACCAGTGTTGCGACAGACCGTTTAATCTCTGGCCAGAAGCATCTGCGAAATACTGGGTAATCTTCGCTATTAACACCAAGTCTGAGCACACATAAAAAAGGCCGGCATAAAGCCGGCCCTGAATACTAGGAAGGAGCAGGACGTTACAGTTTCACGCCCAGGTGGTCCAGCGTCTGCATGGTCAGCTGACCGGAAGCCAAATCATTGTCCTTCTGGTAAGCAACCACAGCTGCGCGGGTCTTGGAGCCGTAAACGCCATCAATCCACACCGGATCATAGCCTTTCGCTTCCAGGGCTTTCTGGAGACGACGAACCACATCCTGGGTGGTGTTGGTTTCGCACAGGATTTCGCGCCATTCCATATCCGCATCGGTCACCTTGACCTGCTTGGGTACGTCCTTGTATACGGCGGGGATAACGGTTTTCTGCTCTTTCGGCGGCTCAACCTGCTTGACCACGTCAACCGTGCTGTAAACAGCTGGAACGGTGACTTTCTCCGTCCGCGCAGGCTGGTCGACCACTTTCTTGGTCACGGTCTTGTACACCGCAGGAATTTTCACTTCCTCGGTACGCTCAGGTTGTACCAGTTCCTTGCGGCTAACGGTCTTGTATTCGGCCGGCACTTCCACCAGACACATGATTTCACCGGTGGAATCATCGATCTTTTCGATGGGGCCACGGCCTTTCTTCCAGGTAGTGTAGGCGGGCTTGACCAGCACCTGTTCGGTAACGGTCTTATATTCTGCAGGCTTCGTAATCAGCTTGGTGGTGGCTTCTTTTACCAGCACTTTCTCGGTCACCGTCTTGTAGGTAGCCGGAATCACTTTCAGCTTGTCGTAGGCTTCGCTGACCAGCACCTGCTCCTGGACGGTTTCATACCGAGCGGGAGTCGTGGTGATTTTGCTGTCTTCCTGGGACACCATGACCCGCTGCATTTCTGTCTTGTAGGTTTCAGGAATGACAACCCGTGCATAACAGTGGCCGGGCTGCGCATTAGGAGGAAGCAGCTGATTACCGGAGTCTGAGGATGCAGGCGCCGGGGCGGGCTGCTGCTGGTTGGAGCTCAACGCAGCACGCAGCTGCTGATTTTCCTGTTCGAGTTGCTGCTGCTGACTTTGCAGCGACTGATATTCAGCACTTTCCTGAACGGTCTGGTTGCTGGCACAACCGGTGGCAAGAGCGGCAACAATGGCCGGCAACATGAGACGATTAAGTTTCATAGTCTGTTCCCTTTTTACAGGCTTCCTTGATTTCATCAGGGACAAACAATGCGCATTTAAAATGACAGAAACAGTTACAAAGATGTAATTTTACAAAAAACCTTTCCGAAAATTATTTTTACCAATCCCGTTTGTAAAATAGTAAGCAAAAAACTTTTTATTTATGAAAAACTTTTTGCTTACCAAAAGTATAAAAGCGCAAAAGTAAAAGCACGCAAGTACCAATTATTTTTTCTCTTTGCCATGCTCCAGCACATCTTTCACATAGGCACGCTCTTCATTCAGATCATCACTGGCCTCCCGTGCAGCTGGCAGAATCTGATTCAGAACCACCGCCACCAGTCCGCACAGGCTGATGCCCTGCAAGGTAAAATCACCATTGCCCATCACCATGCCACCGATACCGAAAATCAGTGTCACTGCCACAATTACCAGATTGCGTTGGGCGTTGAGATCCACCCTTGCCTTGATCAGGGTGCTCATGCCGACACTGGCGATGGAACCAAACATGAGAATCAGAATGCCGCCCATGACCGGGGTAGGAATGCTTTGCAGCAGCAAACCGAATTTGCCGACAAACGCCAGGCTGATGGCAAATAACGCTGTCCATGTCATCACGACCGGGTTGAACACTTTCGTCAGCATCACCGCTCCGGTGACTTCCGAATAGGTGGTATTTGGCGGGCCTCCAAACAGAGCAGCGGCCATACTGGCGATGCCATCGCCGGTCAGGGTGCGATGCAGACCAGGTTTGCGGATGTAATCCTTGCCGGTAACACTGCTGATCGCCAGCACGTCGCCCACATGCTCTATGGCCGGAGCCAGCGCCACCGGCACCATGAACAAAATCGCCTGCCACTGGAAGCTCGGCGCCACGAAGTCCGGCATAGCCAACCAGCCAGCCTGTTCTACCGCAGTGAAATCCACCATCCCCATCAGCAGGGCTGCCAGATAACCACTGACCACACCGCAAAGAATCGGCAACAAGCGGAACAGCCCATGCCCCAGGGTTGCCACCAGCATGGTGGCCAGCAGGGCCACCATGGACACCAGCAGCGCCTCGCCGTAGGGGAAAAGCCGCTCGGCACCATTACCAGTCATGCCCATGGCGAAGTTTACCGCCGTGGGCGCCAGGCTCAGCCCGATCACCATGATGATGGGGCCGGTGACCACCGGCGGCATCAGCCGGTGCAGAAAACCCGGGCCGCGCCATTTCACCAGCCCGCCCAGCACCACATAAACCACGGCGGTACACAACAGCGCCCCCATAGTAGCCGAGACGCCCCACTGCTCGACGCCATGGGCAATGGGGGCGACAAACACGAAGGAGGACGCCAGAAACACCGGCACCGAGCGGCGGGTAATCCACTGGAACAGCAGCGTACCAAGGCCAGCGGTGAACAGGGCCACGCTGGGGTCCAGCCCGGTGAGCAATGGCATCAGCACCATGGCACCGAAGGCCACGAACAGCATCTGCGCACCGATAAGGATAATTTTCCAGTTCCAGAATCCGGGCTGTTGCATGCCGGAGGCTCCTGTTTTGGCAGAAAGAGGATTAGCGGGTGCCGAAAATCTTGTCCCCGGCGTCGCCCAGGCCGGGGATGATATAGCCTTCCTCATTGAGCCCCTGATCCACCGAGGCAGTGTAAATGGCCACATCCGGGTGGGCGGCCTTTACCTTTTCAATTCCCTCCGGCGCCGCCACCAGCACCAGGGCACGAATCTGTTTACAACCTGCCTTCTTGAGCATATCGATGCATGCCAACAGGGAGCCACCGGTGGCCAGCATGGGGTCCACAACAAGCGCCAGACGTTCATCGATGTCGTGGGCCAGCTTTTCGAAGTAGGCCACCGGCTCCAGGGTTTCCTCATTGCGGTAAACCCCCACTACGCTGACCTTGGCGCTGGGGATCAGCTCCAGCACACCGTCGAGCATGCCGATGCCCGCCCGCAGGATCGGCACCACCGTGACTTTCTTGCCCTTGATGCGCTGGGCCGGTGCCGGGCCCATCCAGGTATCCACTTGATAATCCTCAAGCTCCAGATCACTGGTGGCCTCATAGGTCAGCAGACTACCCACCTCCGCGGTGAGCTGGCGAAAGCTTCGGGTACTCAGGCTCTGCTGGCGCAGCAGGCCCAGCTTGTGTTTTACCAAAGGATGGGTGATTTCATGGACTGACATGGGACGCGCTCCTTGGGACCGGGTGGCGAATACAGATGGCGAATATTGTGCCGTTTACACCGCAAAAGTCACTGCCGTGCACCTGTCACTGTTCTCGGGATCACAGCAGTGGTAGCGTCAGAAAGTAAAAAGGAGATCCCGTGAGCAAAACCCTCGACGAGTTGTCAAAACAGGCGTTCGTGTATGAATGTGCGAGCCGCGCTCTCGCGGCCAGTTTTTCCAACCCCGCAGCCAAGCCTTCCGTTGCCAGCATGGTACGGGATGCGGAGAAGCTGTGGGATGAGTTGCAGGAATGGCAAACCCGACAGGAGTCAGAGTCATGAAACGTATCAGCCTGGGCCTACTAATGCTGCTGAGCATTCTCGCCACCCCATTGTGGGCCGCCGACAGCATCAGCATCAGCGAGCTAAAACAGGCCATGCAGGCCGATCAGGCCCCCATCATCATTGATGTCCGTGATGAGGATGAGTACCTGGCCGGCCACATTCCCGGTGCCATCATGGTGCCGGCCAAACAGATGGAGCAGCACCTGGACATGCTCAAGCAGTACCGCAAACAGGAAATCGTGCTGTACTGCGTATCCGGCCGCCGCGCCAGCGCCGCTGCCACCGTGCTGGAGGACGCCGGATTCAAGAAGGTACGGCTGCTGGAGGGCAACTATCCCGGCTGGAGTGAATCCCGATAACCCGCACACAACCACCCGGGAGCCCAGCAGGGGCTCCCTAACTCATTGACCATAAAGCCATTATCCTTACGCCTTCGGCTACGACATTCCGCCATTAGCCGGGACCGCCTTGCATTGCTATAATCCGCGCCCACCACCAACCCTGTTTGAGAAGGACAGACCATGGATTTTGCTAAGGTTCCCGCCGGTAAAGAGATTCCGGAAGACATTTACGTGGCCATCGAGATCCCGGCCAACGCTGACCCGATCAAGTACGAGATCGACAAGGACAGCAACGCCGTATTCGTCGACCGTTTCATGGCAACCCCCATGTTCTATCCGGCCAACTACGGCTACATCCCCAACACCCTGTCTGAAGACGGCGATCCGCTGGACGTACTGGTTGTGACCCCCTATCCGGTGGTTCCCGGCTCCGTGATCCGCTGCCGTCCGGTCGGCATCCTGAACATGACCGACGAAGCCGGTAAAGATGCCAAGCTGGTTGCCGTACCGCACACCAAGCTGACCAAGATCTACGACAACGTGAAAGACATCAACGATCTGCCCGAGCTGCTGCTGGCCCAGATCAAGCACTTCTTCGAGCATTACAAAGAGCTGGAAGCCGGCAAGTGGGTGAAGGTTGATGGCTGGGACGGCGCTGAAGCCGCCAAGGCCGAGATCCTGAAGTCCGTTGAAGCCTACGAGAAAGCGTAAGGCTAAAGGGCAGTTGCAAGTTCCAAGTTGAAAGTTGCAACGCGCCCTGCCGGTGAAACCATCGGCAAATAAAGAGGCCGCGCCCATGCCCTGAGCGCGGCCTCTTTTTTTTCAGTAACTATTAACGATATGGCGCGTTGCAACTTGAAACTTTCAACTTGCAATTGCTCCTATCTCTGCTCCCGATAGGCCCGTGGCGTTGCCCCACTCCAACGCTTGAACGCCTTGGAGAAGTTGGCCACATCGCTATACCCCAACGCATAGGCCACCTCGCTGATGCTGTTATCCGGCTTCGCCAGCAGACGCTGAGCCTGACGATAACGCTCCTCATCCTGAAGCTGGCGATAGCTGAGTCCGGACTGTTGCAGGTGGCGTTTGAGAGTCCGGGGCGACACCGACAGTTTTTCTGCCATGGCCTCCAGCGACGGCAGCGGCGCCGGGCGATCCTGCAGGGCACCGCGGATTCGCTCAGCCATGACCCCATCTTCCTCGGTACGCCACTGCCGGAACTCCAGCTCGCATTGTTCCCGGGCCAGAGCTGCCACTTGCGGGTCAGCCAGACGCGGCCTAGCCGCCAGAGCCGACTGGGGGAAGACCAGGGCATCCTCATCGTGATCAAACAGCACCGGCACCCCCACCTCTTTCTTCAGGGTCGACAGATAGGCCGGTGCGCCCCCCCGGCGGCGGATCTCCAGGCCCTTGGGTGGCGCATCCAGTAACTGCTCAATCATGAACACCAGCCCCACCAGCATGGCCTCAATGACAAAATCATGGGCCACCCCCAGGGATGCGGTGCTGCGCAGTTGCAGGTGGGCCAGCTCTCCCTGACGGGTCTGATCGATAACCAGAAACGGGGCTCGCAGCCCCAGAAACCGGCAGGCCGCATCCAGGGCATCCTGGGCGCTGGCACTGGACAGCGCCAGCAGCCCCACCGGACCGTGCAGGGTGATGCTCATGGCCCGGGCATAGCGGAATCCCAGCCCCTGCTCACCGACCATGGCCACCCCCCGCTCGGCCACGGTCTGGGCCAGGGACATGGATACCCGCCGGTCCGGGGCCAGCAACTCGTCGCGGCTCACTCCCAGCCCCGCCAGCAGGGATGGGGCATCCAGCTCCATACCTGCCAGCACGTCATAGAGCAATACCACATAAATACCTGGTATCCCGGCACTTCCCCAGGGACGGCCCGAACTCACCATTTGTTGGCCCTCCTCGACAAGACCTTGACTGCAAGACCTCGCATAGTAGATGCCATTGACTGATGTCAGCAATGACATCTTGAGGAGACACCAATGAAGCTACGACTGATCAAAAAACGGAAAACACCGGCTATCAGCATCACCCCTCGTCGCATGGGGTTCACCTTCGAGGGCCTGGAAGACCAGCCCTACTGGTTCGACAATGACCCGGTGCTCACCCACGTGTTGAACGTGATGTCGCTGACCTTCCCGGATGGCGAGCGTTTCTTCGTGGATTCCGTTCGCGCCCTGCGCGACCAGGCAAAAGGCCCGGACCGTCAGAAAGACATCTCCGGTTTTATCGGCCAGGAAGCCATGCACTCCCTGGAGCATCAGGCCTTCAACGATCTGATTGCCGACGGCCAATACGACGATATCGTCAATCATGCTCTGGCAGTAACCCGCAAACTGCTGGCCGGCGCCCGCAAGTACATGAGCCAGCAGCAGCAGCTGGCAGCCACGGCCGGTCTGGAGCACATCACCGCGATTCTCGCCGATGCCATTCTGCGTCGCCCGGACCTGGTGGAAAAAATGCATCCCTCGGTCCGCAACCTGTGGGTCTGGCATGCCATCGAGGAAACCGAACACAAGGCTGTGGCCTACGATCTTTACAAGGACGTGAGCGACAACTATCTGGAGCGGCAGCGCACCTTCCTGTCCGGCTCGGCCTACCTGGTGGGCTTCACCTCCTACTTCACCTGGCAGATGCTCAAGCGCGATGGCATCCACCGCCGGCCCCTGACCCTGGCCAAAGGCCTGTGGAAAGGCTTCGGCTACCGCGGCGTCATCAGCAGCGTCATCCCCGCCTGGTTCAGTTACCTGAAACCCGGTTTCCATCCCTGGGAAGACGACAACAGCGCCCTGATCGAAAAATGGCGCGCCAGCCTGCCGCAAGTGAAGGAAAAGAATGCGGCGTAAAATAATTGATAGTTGATAATGGATAATTGATAACGTCGCGGGCCAGTCTCGCTGTGATCCTGAACGAAAGAGGCCGCGTCCAATGGCTTGGGCGCGGCCTCTTTGCTTTCAGATTATTCCTGCGTTTGATCGCGCAGTTATCAATTATCCATTATCAACTATCAATTGCAGTTTTTAGCCTTCCTGCAACAGTTTCCGCAGATCCACCAGCGCCGCATTGGCACGGGACACATAGTTGGCCATGACCAGGGAATGGTTGGCCAGCATGCCGAAACCATCACCATTCAGGATCAACGGACTCCAGAGAGTTTCCTGGGTAGCCTCCAGTTCACGGACCATCTGGCGGAAGCTGACGGTAGCATTCTTTTTACGGAGCACTTCGGCGAAATCCACCTCGGCGGCACGCATCAGTTGCGTCAATGCCCAGGTCGCTCCGCGAGCTTCATAAAACGCATCATCAATCTTCAGCCAAGGCGTTTTCACAAAATCTTCCTCATTACCTGGCTTCGCAACAGACTCGGCACTGCCCACATCCATGTTCAGCTCACTGCGCCCGACACTCTGACTCAGTTTCAGGCTCAGGGAACCCAGCCGGCTCTGAACCTCGTTGAGCCAGTAATTGAGGTTATCGGCCCGGGAATAAAACTTGCCGTCACCCTCGTTGGCATCGGTGAGACGCTCGAGATAGCGCTCCAGCGCCTTGATACCCCGGCGGTATTCGCTCTCCGTAGCCGGCATGGCCCAGCTTTCTGCATCAAAGTTGAATTGGGGCTCGGCAATGGCCAGATCCCGGTCTTCCTGACTCTGGGACTGGGAACGGCTCATGTCACGACGCAGCACCCGGGTGAAATCCCGTACCTGCACCAGCACACCGTATTCCCAGGATGGCATGTTATCCATCCACAAGCGGTGCGGCAGGATGTCATTACTGAGATAGCCCCCCGGTTTGGACAGTAAAGTATCCGCAACGAATATCAGCTCACGGGCGATGGTTTCACCGGCAACCGCATTCTCACGGCTGGGCAAATCACGCAGATCCGGCTCCTGGCTCCAGTACCAGCTGAGCAGCACATCCACGAGCAACAGCAACCCGAGCAGCCAGAGCACCCCCTTCCAGATCCTGTTATTGCGAGGGTCGAGCACGGCATCGCCCATTTTTTCTGTGAATTTTTCGTTACTCATGATCACTCCCAAGATCCATCTGTGAATAACTATACAATAGGCCGGCGGTGAAAACTCAAATCCCCCTGAACAGAAATATGCACCGTCCGGGTCGACACCCTTTGCCTTCTGTCCGTCCACTGGGGAGAATAGCGGCCCCATGCCACTGCACTGCCGGCTTTTAGCGGGTGCAACCAATGAAACTTCCCGCCCTTTTGCGCATCGAAGCAGTGGCCACCACAGGAGACAGGCATGCGATCAGCTTGGCAACCGCTACTTTTCATTATTGCGCTTTTCCCAGTCTGGGCGGGAGCCAGCGATCTGTTCGGGGACGACCCACTACCCACCGTGGACGAAGCCATCCAGCTTGTCACGGATGCCGATTGGGACAACCAGCAACTGCTGCTGGATTTCGAGCTGATCGATGACGTTTATCTCTATCAGCACCGTTTCGGCTTCAGCCTGCGTGACCAGAACGGCAATGTTTTGGAGGATTTCGCCGACTATGCCCTGCCCCCCGGCAAGGACAAGACCGACGAGATTTTCGGGGATGTGGAGGTTTACTACGACCGACTTTCCCTGACCCTGCCGGTAACCAGCGTACCGTTGGTGGCGACCGAGCTGGAGGTGCGCTACCAGGGCTGTATCGAGGACACCCTGTGCTACCCGCCCACCAGAAAAGTCATCCCGCTGGCCAATCCGTCACCGGCAAAAAAGTCTCCGGCCGCGACCGCGGCCACCCCCACTGAGTCCGCCCGCACAGGCAATGATGACGGCAGCTTTTTCAGCACCCTGCAGTCCGAAGACGCCAATGCCTTTAACCGTTGGATGACCGACCGCTCTCTGGGCCTGGTCATCGGCCTTTTCTTCGTGGGTGGTCTGCTGCTTGCGTTCACCCCCTGCGTCTTCCCCATGGTGCCAATCCTGTCCGGGATCATTGCCGGCGAGAAGGAACCCAGTGCCAGCCGCGGCTTTGTGCTCAGCACCAGCTATGTGCTGGGCATGGCTGTGCCCTATACCCTGGCCGGGTTGCTGGTTGCGGTATTTGGCGCCGGCCTGAACCTACAGGTCCTGCTGCAACAGCCGGCGGCCATCATCACCTCCACGGTAATATTCGTGTTGCTGGCGCTGTCCATGTTCGGACTCTATGAGCTGCAGCTGCCCGCCTTCCTGCGTAACAAGCTGCACCAGCCCGGCGAGAGCAAGCGCGGCAGCCTGTTCGGTGCCGCTATCATGGGCACCATCTCTGCCCTGGTGGTCTCTCCCTGTGTGACGCCGATTCTGGCCGGAGCGCTGATCTATGTGGCCGCCAGCGGCGATGCTCTTACCGGTGCGGCCTCCCTGTTCGCCCTGTCCATGGGCATGGGGGTCCCGCTGATCATGTTTGGTACCGGCGGCGGCGGCCTGCTACCCCGGGCCGGCATGTGGATGGAAGAGATCAAACGCTTCTTCGGCGTGGTCATGCTGGGCGTGGCCATCTGGCTGCTGGACCGCATCATCAGTGGCACCATTACCCTGGGCCTCTACGGTCTGCTGCTGGCGGTCTATGGGGTGCAGCTTGGTGCTCTGGAGGCCGCCGGCGAAGGCATCGCCCGGCTCAAGCGCGGCATTGCCCTGGTGCTGGCTCTCTATGGCTCGGTAATGATCGTCGGTGCGCTCAGTGGTGGCGACGATCCACTAAAACCCCTGGCGCCGATGACGCAATCAGCACCGACCGCTGCCTCCGCCAACGCCCCCGCCGACCACGGCCCCTGGCAGACCATCCTGGGCCGCGACAATCTTAACGCCGCCCTGGCCGGTTCCCGCCAGGCGGGCAAGCCAGTGCTGGTGGATTTCTTCGCCGAGTGGTGTGTGGCCTGCAAGGTGTTGGAGGAAACCACCCTCAGCGACCCGCAGGTACTGGCCGCCATGGAAGACTTCGACCTATACCGGGTGGATATCACCGAGATCAACGCGGACAGCCAGGCGATCATGGAGCAGTACAACATCCTCGGCCTGCCGGCGCTGGTGTTCTTCACCCCAGAGGGCACCGAACTGCCGGAATCCCGGGTGCTGGGGGAAATGAAGCCGGAACGGTTTCTGGAGCACCTGGACAAGCGGGTCATGCCGGGGCTTTGATGCCCCTCCACGACTCCATGCCCTTGCCCTTGCCGTAGGAGCGTCGCTGGCGGCGCGATAGCTGGCCACGATCAAAAGCACTTTCACCACAGAGGGCACAGAGATCACTGAGAAAACCTGTTTTACCTCTGTGTGCTCTGTGCCCTCTGTGGTAGACGCCTTTTCCTTCGACGTTTGATGATCGCGCCGCCAGCGACGCTCCTACGGAAAGCGATGGAGCCCCACCCAAACAAAAACCGTGAAACAGTACCGATTGCACGGTATCTTCCGGCAACTTGTAACGAATGTTGTAAAGCCCTTTTTTCTGTCATGATTTCCCCCTAGTATTGCACAAGTGCCAGAAACGCCGGTATAACCGCCGCATTTCCTGCACGTTCACGGTAGATAACGACAAATTCCCCAGGGGGACCTGTTTTGGCTTCCATTCTGGTCTTACATGGCCCAAACCTGAACCTGCTCGGCACCCGCGAGCCGGACAAGTACGGCCATACCACCCTGGCCGATATCAATCAGCAATTGCAGACCCAGGCCGGCGATGCGGGCCATCACCTCCAACATCTGCAAAGCAACGCGGAATACGAGCTGGTTGAACGGATCCACGATGCCCGCACCGAGGGCATCGACTACATCATTATCAATCCGGCGGCATTCACCCATACCAGCGTGGCCCTGCGTGACGCCCTGCTGGCGGTGGACATCCCCTTTATCGAGGTGCACCTGTCCAACGTGCATGCCCGGGAAAGCTTCCGCCATCACTCCTATTTTTCCGATATTGCCCGGGGCGTTATCTGCGGGCTTGGCGCTACCGGCTACCAGCTGGCGCTGACCGCCGCCCTTGAACAACTGGATGGTTAATACATGGATATTCGCAAGATCAAGAAACTGATTGAGCTGCTGGAAGAGTCCGGCATTGAAGAGCTGGAGATCTGTGAAGGGGAAGAGTCTGTGCGCATCAGCCGCGGCTCCCGTCACCCTGCGGCGCCGGCCCACTATTATGCTGCTCCGCAGGCCCCTGCACCGGCGCCCGCTCCGGCACAGACTCCTGCCGCCGAAGCGCCGGCCCCGGCCGACAATACCCCCAGTGGCCATTTGGTTCGCTCACCCATGGTCGGAACCTTCTACCGTTCTCCGTCACCGGGTGCGTCTTCCTTTGTGGAGGTGGGCAAGAAAGTCCAGGCTGGCGATGTACTGTGCATCGTCGAAGCCATGAAGATGATGAACCAGATCGAAGCGGACAAGTCCGGCACCATTGATGCCATCCTTGTGGAAGACGGCGAACCGGTTGAGTTCGATCAGCCTCTGTTCTCCATCGTTTAACGGAGGCATCTCATGCTGGAAAAGGTTGTCATTGCCAACCGCGGCGAAATCGCCCTGCGTATCCTGCGCGCCTGCAAGGAGCTGGGCATTCGCACCGTGGCGGTTTATTCCAAGGCGGATCGGGATCTGATGCACGTACGACTGGCCGATGAAGCAGTCTGCATCGGCCCGGCCTCGTCCACCGAGTCCTACCTGAACATCCCGGCAATTATCAGTGCCGCGGAAGTGACCGACGCCGATGCCATTCACCCCGGCTACGGCTTCCTTGCGGAGAATGCGGATTTTGCCGAAAGCGTGGAACGCTCCGGCTTCACCTTTATCGGCCCCAAAGCGGAGACCATTCGCCTGATGGGCAACAAGGTGGCCGCAATTGAAGCCATGAAAAAGGCCGGAGTCCCCACCGTACCCGGCTCCGACGGCCCCCTGGGTGACGATGGCGATGCCTCCCTGGCCATGGCCGAGAAGATCGGCTACCCGGTGATCATCAAGGCCGCCGCCGGCGGCGGCGGCCGCGGCATGCGCGTGGTGGAAGAAGCCAAGCACCTGCTCAACGCCATCACGTTGACTCGTTCCGAAGCCAAGAACGCCTTCGGTGACGCCACCGTCTATATGGAAAAATTCCTGCAGAAGCCTCGCCACGTGGAAGTGCAGGTGCTGGCAGACGGTGCCGGCCATGCCATCCATCTGGGTGACCGGGACTGTTCCCTGCAACGTCGTCACCAGAAGGTGGTGGAAGAAGCCCCCGCGCCAGGCATCCCCCAGCACCTGAAAGACGAAGTGGCCGAGCGCTGCGTCAACGCCTGCAAGGAAATCAATTACCGGGGTGCCGGCACCTTCGAATTCCTCTACGAAAATGAAGGCTTCTACTTCATCGAGATGAACACCCGCGTGCAGGTGGAACACCCGGTCACCGAAATGATCACCGGTGTGGACATCGTCAAGGAACAGCTGCGTATCGCCAGCGACGAAGGCCTGCAATTGCAGCAGTCCGACGTGAAATTCCAGGGCCATGCCATCGAGGTTCGCGTTAACGCGGAAGACCCGGTGCGCTTCACCCCCTGCCCAGGCAAGATCACCTACTTCCACGCCCCCGGCGGCAACGGCGTGCGCGTGGACTCCCATATTTACAGCGGCTACACCGTACCCCCCTTCTACGATTCCCTGATCGGCAAGCTGATCACCTGGGGCGAAAACCGCGAGATCGCCTTCGCCCGCATGAAGAATGCGCTGGACGAAATCGTGGTGGAAGGCATCAAGACCAATGTGGAACTGCACCGCAACAAGATCTTCAAGGACAAGGCCTTCATTGTTGGCGGGGTGGATATTCACCACCTGGAGAAAAAACTGGGACAGGATACAAATTGATAATTGATAATGAATAATTGATAGTTACGCGCAAGAGTCTGTCTGCGATCCCAACCATGAGGCCGCGCCCACCGCTTGAGCGCGGCCTCATGCGTTGAAACACCGGCCCAACCCCGATCGCGAGTTATCAATTATCCATTCTCAATTCGGAGAATCCATGGCCTGGCTCCAGCTCCACCTTGCCACCACCGAAGCCCATGCGGATGCCTTTCAATCCGCACTGGAAGACATGGGCGCCTGCGCGGTTACGCTCACCGACGGCGCCGATCAGCCAGTCTTCGAGCCACCGCCCGGTGCTCGCCCCCTGTGGCAGAAC
The DNA here is from genome assembly GCF_014762765.1 of Alcanivorax sp. GTDB lineage: Bacteria > Pseudomonadota > Gammaproteobacteria > Pseudomonadales > Alcanivoracaceae > Alcanivorax. Next base: position 14,762 of record NZ_JABURH010000074.1, on the reverse strand, counting down.
ACCGTGGTCAGCGCCCTGTTCGATGCGGACCGTGACCCGGCTTTGATCCTCGCCGCCCTGCAACAACAGGGGCTGGAGGCCCAGGCCCATCATCACGAGACGCTGGATGATCAGGTCTGGGAACGGGCCTGGATGGATGATTTTGCGCCCATGCGCTTTGGTGAACGGCTGTGGATCGTCCCCAGCTGGAGTGAGTCGCCGGACCCGGAGGCGGTTAACCTGAAGCTGGATCCGGGGCTGGCCTTCGGCACCGGTACCCACGAAACCACTGCTCTGTGCCTGGAATGGCTGGATCGGGCCGACCTGAAAAGCAAGGCTGTACTGGATTTCGGCTGCGGCTCAGGTGTGCTGGCCATCGCTGCCCTGCTGCTGGGCGCCGGCAACGCCACCGGCACCGACATCGACCCCCAGGCGCTCACCGCCAGCGAGGACAATGCCCGCAATAACGGCGTCGCCGACGGACTCAGCCTCTACCTGCCGGAGAATCTGCCCGCAGACTACCGCTGCGACGTACTGGTGGCCAACATCCTGGCCGGCCCGCTGATAGACCTGGCTGGCCAACTGGCCGGTTATTGTCGCCCCGGCGGCAGCCTCGCACTATCCGGCATTCTTGCCGAACAGGCGGAGTCGGTGCGGGCCGCCTACACCCCCTGGTTCGACCTGAATCCCACCACCCAACAGGGTGACTGGGTGCGAATCGACGGAGTACGACGTAAAACTGAGTGACAGGTCCTTGCGGGCTGTCCCGCTTTTTCTGTAAAACATACCTGACTCATCTGCACGCGTTATCTGGATTTAGGGGCTGCGTGCAGCGTGTTGCGTCTCATCACCAATAACAATCAGGCGAAAGCCATGGCCGCCCAATACAAAACCCGCTGCCCCCACTGTGCAGCCCAGTTCAAGATTACCGAAGAACACCTGAAGCAGGCCCGCGGCGCGGTTCGTTGTGGCTCCTGTCTGCAGATTTTTCAGGCCAGTGACTACCTGATTGATCCGCCCACCGCCAAACAGGAATCGTCCGGTGATCGCTGGGCCGGCGCCCTGGAAAGCGAGTCCGGCAACACCGTCGAAGACACGGAACAAACCTTTGACGATGGCGATGATAGCGCCTCCTCCAGCCCAAGCATCGAGGGCATGGAACTGAGCGACTCCTTCATCAATCTGGATGAAGATGCTGCTGATACCGGGCTCGGCGAAGACTTTTCCGATATGCAAGGGGCTGGCCGGGCCAGTCACAATGAAAATGCCGACGAGGCATGGGCAGAAGCCCTGCTCAAGGAGCTGGAAGACGACGAAGACCAGCCACCGAAGCAGCAAGCCCGCCAACCCGCCAGCTTTGGCCCGCGGGAAAGCCAGGCAGACAAACCCAAACCGACATCCCCCACCCCTCAGACCGGGAAGAGCCCCGCACCCAAGCCGCCCCAGGATGACGATGATGACCTGTTCGGCGGACTGGACCTGTTCGGTGACGATCTGACCGAGGAGCCGGTACCGCTGTCTCGCCCAGTACGCGAACGGGACGCCCCGTTCCGCCCACAACGCGACTGGTCCGGCCTGCTTAAATGGAGTGCCCTGTCCATGCTTGCCCTGGTCATACTGGTGGGGCAATACGCTTACTTCAACTTCGACGATCTTGCCCGCAACCCGCAATGGCGGCCGCTCTATCAGCAGGCCTGCGGGGTGCTTGGCTGTCGGTTGCCCAACCGCACCGACATCAGCAAACTGCGTGGCGCCAATCTGGTGGTGCGCAGCCACCCGGATTACGCCAACGCCCTGATCGTGGATGCCATCCTGTTCAATGAAGCTCGCTACCCCCAGCCATTCCCGGAACTGGAGCTGAGCTTCAGCGCCCTCAACGGCGACCCGGTGGCCAGCCGCCGTTTCAGCCCGGCAGAATACCTGCGTGGCGATCTGACCAATATGGAGGCCATGCCGGTGAATACTCCCTTGCATGTCTCTCTGGAGATCGTCGACCCTGGCGAACAGGCGGTGAACTACAACCTGCGACTGCTCCCCGCAATTGACTCCCGGGAACGGGTGAGTCAGCGGTAAGACGCCTGACGCTGATCGATGTCGGCGTACCCTCCAAACATTGTGGGAAACGATGCAAGCATCGCTTCCCACAAGTATGCCTCTACTTTTCGTCCCGCACCGGGCGTCCGAAATCGCGCATTTTTTACCCTGCACCCTTTCATCCCCACGCCCCGCTCACTATCATTAGCGCCCCTTTGACACATGCCACACCGACCCTATGCAGATCGGCTCATATACCTTGCCCAATTCGCTGATTCTGGCCCCCATGGCCGGCGTCACGGATCGCCCTTTCCGGCGCTTGTGCCGGGATCTGGGTGCCGGTCTGCTGGTATCGGAGATGGTGACCTCGGACACCCGTCTGTGGAACTCTCGAAAGTCACGCCAACGGCTTGACCACAGTGGCGAGCCCGGCCCGATATCGGTGCAGATTGCTGGCGGCGAGCCGGCCATGCTGGCCGAAGCGGCCCGCGCCAATGTGGATCACGGCGCCCAGATCATTGATATCAATATGGGTTGCCCGGCAAAGAAAGTGTGCAAACGCGCCGCAGGCTCCGCCCTGCTGGCTGACCCGGACCTGGTGGCTCGCATCCTGGATGCAGTAGTTGCTGCCGTGGACGTGCCGGTGACCCTGAAAATCCGTACCGGTCCTGATCGCGACCACCGCAACGCCGTGGAGATCGCACGGATCGCCGAAGCGGCTGGCATCCAGGCGCTGGCCATCCATGGCCGCACCCGTGCGGACAAGTTCAACGGCGACGCGGAGTACGACTCCATTGCCCGGGTGGTGGCCGCAGTGAATATTCCGGTTATGGCTAACGGTGACGTGGATAGCCCGGAAAAAGCTAAACGGGTACTGGAATCCACCGGCGCGGGTGGTATCATGATCGGCCGCGCTGCACAGGGGAACCCGTGGATCTTCCGGGATACCCTGCATTACCTCGAGCACGGCTCGCTAGCCGCAGCGCCGTTAGTAACGGAAGTCCACGATTGCGTGCAACAGCATCTCGCCGAACTCCACCAGTTCTATGGAGAGTTCATGGGGGTGCGTATCGCGCGCAAGCATCTGGGCTGGTACACGCAAAACCTGCCCGGTGGGGAAGACTTCCGGCGCGGATTTAACACACTGGAAAATGCCACCGATCAACGGTTGGCAATCGAGCAGTTTTTCCAACAGATAAACGCCACTACCGACCGGGTACGCTTCGGTCGTTATGGCGAGGTGTCTGCCCGGAAGAAAAACGGAGCCTTGGCCGCATGACCCTTTCTTCAGTTAACACAGCCGCTGCACGGACACTTACTGAAATGAACACCGCTGAAGCACGAAAGCCGCATCTGACCATTGCGCGAAGTGAGACTCACGACACCCTGCGCAATTGTGTGCGACGTTCGTTAAACGATTATTTCAACCAGCTGGACGGCGAGGCCGTAAGCGAACTCTACCCGATGGTACTGGCGGAAATGGAAATTCCGCTGCTTGAGAAAGTACTCGAGTATACCCGCGGCAACCAGACCAAGGCCGCCGAGCTGCTGGGCCTGAACCGCGGCACCCTGCGCAAGAAGCTCAAGCAGTACGGTCTTCTGTAAGCACGACCATGATCATCAAGGGCAGTCCTTACTGCCCTTTTTTTGTTTTTAAATGAACCACTTATTCCAGAACGCAACTTGGTGAAACCCCATGAGCAACGCGGTTGAACGTGCACTGATCAGTGTTTCCGACAAGACAGGTATCGTCGAATTTGCAAAGGCCCTGGCCGAGCAAGGCGTGGAGATCCTCTCCACCGGCGGCACCTACAAGAAGCTGCAGGACGAGGGCATCGCCGTGCGCGAAGTCTCCGACTACACCGGTTTCCCGGAAATGATGGCCGGCCGGGTGAAGACCCTGCACCCGAAAGTGCACGGCGGCATTCTTGGCCGTCGCGGCCAGGATGAACAGGTAATGGCCGACAATGGCATTAGCCGCATTGATCTGGTAGTGGTCAACCTCTACCCGTTCGAGGCCACCGTGGCCAACCCGGATTGCTCCCTGGAAGACGCCATCGAGAACATCGATATTGGCGGCCCCACCATGGTGCGCTCTGCCGCCAAGAACAACGCCAGCGTGGGCATCGTCACCGCCGCTGCGGACTACCAGCGCGTTCTGGACGACATGGCCGCCAACAACGGCGCCCTGTCCGATACCCTGCGTTTCGATCTGGCCATCAAGGCATTTGAACACACCGCCGCCTACGACAGCGCCATTGCCAACTACTTCGGCAAGAAGGTGGGCGAGAACAATGATGATTTCCCGCGCACCATCAACCTGAATTTCGAAAAGACCCAGAACATGCGCTACGGCGAGAACCCGCACCAGAAAGCGGCATTCTACACCGAGCGCAACCCGGCACCGGCGTCCATCGCCACCGCCAAACAGCTGCAGGGCAAGGAACTGAGCTACAACAACATCGCCGACACCGACGCGGCGCTGGAGTGTGTAAAGTCCTTCACCAAGCCTGCCTGTGTGATCGTCAAACACGCCAACCCCTGTGGCGTGGCCGTGAGCCTGGATGGCATCGGCAAGGCCTATGACCTGGCCTTCGAAACCGATACCGAATCCGCTTTCGGCGGCATCATCGCCTTCAACCGCGAGCTGGATGCCGCCACCGCCCAGGCCATTGTCGATCGTCAGTTCGTGGAAGTGATTATCGCCCCGTCTGCCACCGATGAGGCACTGGCCATTACCGCTGCCAAGAAAAACGTACGGGTACTGGTGTGTGGCGAGATCGACGGCCCGGCGACAGAAGGCCTGGACTACAAGCGCGTCAACGGTGGCCTGCTGGTGCAGGACCGTGACATCGGCATGATCACCGAAGGCGAGTTGAAAGTGGTCACCAAGCGCGCCCCCACCGAAGCCGAGATGCACGACCTGATCTTCGCCTGGAAAGTGGCCAAGTTCGTCAAATCCAACGCCATTGTCTACGCCAAGAACCGCCAGACCGTGGGCGTGGGCGCCGGCCAGATGAGCCGCGTCAACTCCGCCCGCATTGCCGCCATCAAGGCCGAGCATGCCGGACTGCAGGTGGAAGGGTCGGTGATGGCCTCCGACGCCTTCTTCCCGTTCCGCGACGGTATCGACAATGCCGCCAAGGTAGGCATCAGCTGCGTGATCCAGCCGGGCGGCTCGATCCGCGACGAAGAAGTCATTGCCGCCGCCGACGAAGCCGGCATGGCCATGGTCTTCACCGGCATGCGTCATTTCCGTCACTGATCAGTTGCAAGTTTCAAGATACAAGTTGCAAGGGCACCCCAGCCCCTTGCAACTTGAAACTTGCAACTTGCTGCCCCCGAATGGTGAAAATTGCGATCACCTGGGTCCCAGCAATACAAGATTGAGGTAGAGATGAAGGTTTTGGTGATTGGCGGCGGTGGCCGCGAGCATGCGCTGGCATGGAAAGTGGCTCAGGCCGAGTCGGTAGAAAAGGTATTCGTGGCCCCGGGTAACGCCGGCACCGCCCGCGAAGCCAAGCTGGAGAACGTGGCCATCGATGTGCTGGACCAGCCTGCCCTGCTGGCCTTCGCCAAGGACAACGGCATCGACCTGACCATCGTCGGGCCGGAAGCGCCGCTGGTGGAAGGCCTGGTGGATACCTTCCAGGACAACAACCTGAAGTGTTTTGGCCCCAGCAAGCTCGCCGCCCAGTTGGAGGGCTCAAAAGCCTTTACCAAGGATTTCCTGGCTCGCCATAACATCCCCACCGCCGCCTACGGCAACTTCACCGACATGGACGAGGCCCTGGCCTATGTCCGTGAACAGGGTGCCCCCATCGTCATCAAGGCCGATGGCCTGGCCGCCGGTAAAGGCGTGATTGTGGCCATGACTCTGGAAGAAGCCGAAGACGCCGTACGCGACATGCTGGACGGCAACAAGTTCGGCGACGCCGGCCACCGCGTGGTGGTGGAGGAATTTCTGGAAGGCGAGGAAGCCAGCTTTATCGTCATGGTCGACGGCAAGAACGTATTGCCCATGGCCACCAGCCAGGACCACAAGCGCGTCGGCGACGGCGATACCGGCCCCAACACCGGCGGCATGGGTGCCTACTCCCCGGCGCCGGTGGTCACCGATGCGGTCTACCAGCGCATCATGGACGAGGTGATCACCCCCACCGTGGAAGGGATGGCCGCCGAGGGCATGCCCTACACCGGCTTTCTTTACGCCGGGTTGATGATCAACCCGGAAGGCGCCCCCAAGGTCATCGAATACAACTGCCGCTTCGGCGACCCGGAAACCCAGCCGATCATGATGCGCCTGCAATCCGACCTGGCTGCACTGTGCCTGGCTGCCCTGGACGGCAAGCTGGACCAGACCGACATCCAGTGGGACCCGCGCCCCACTCTCGGCGTGGTCATGGCCGCCGGCGGTTACCCGGACAGCTACGACAAGGGCGACGTGATCGACGGCCTGGACCAGGCGGATTCCGACACCGTCAAAGTCTTCCATGCTGGCACTGCCGAGAAAGACGGCCAGGTGGTCACCAGCGGCGGCCGGGTACTCTGCGTGACCGGTGTCGGCGACACCGTCGGTAAAGCCCAGGCCAACGCCTACGCCGGTGTGAAACGGATCACATGGCGCGGTGCCTATCACCGCACCGACATCGGTTATCGTGCAGTGGCCCGCGAAAAGTCATAAAGTAGTAGCATAAGAAGTAAGGGTGAGTCCGCCAGGGCTCCCCCACAACGCTGCACTGATGTATACCGCTGGGGGTCACCAATGAGCGATGTCGTCGCCGACATGTCTCGTCTCGAGAACTTTATTCCCTTTGATTGTCTGGGCGAGTCCCACCTGAAGGAAATCCAGGGCCAGATCGAAGTGATCAAGATGGGTCCCGGACGGCTTTTGTTCAAACGCGGCCAGACCAGCGACAAGGCCTATTTTCTGGTGGAAGGCTCGGTGGACCTCACCGACGCCAGCTTTCAGGTGCGCCATTTCACTGCTGATGACGACGAAAACTACCTGGCGCTGGATAATTACCCGGAACACACCATCAACGCCATTACCGCGGAAACCACCACTCTCTACGCCATCGACCGCAATAAACTGGATCTGCTGATGACCTGGACCCAGGCCGCTGAATCCATGCTCGACGAAGACGATGACGAAAGCGAAAGGGATTGGATGGATGCACTGCTGTCCTCTGAGCTGTTTTCCGCAGTACCACCGGCCATGATTCATACCCTGTTCGTTAAATTCGAGGAACGGGAAGTGCAGCTCGGCGAAACCGTGGTCACCGAAGGCGAGGATGGCGACACCTTCTTCGTGATCAAGCAGGGCAAGGCCATGGTCACCCGCGCCAAGGGGGCCAAACAGGAAACCCTGGCAGCCCTGTCCGCCGGTCGTTTCTTCGGTGAAGACGCCCTGATCAGCGACAGCCCCCGCAACGCCACCATTACCATGACCAGTGACGGCGTACTGATGTGTCTGGGCAAGAAGGATTTCCAGTCCATCCTGCAGGACTCGGTGATCCGCCATCTCAGCGAGGACGAGCTGGATACCATGGTGCTGGAGGCGGAAACCGCCTGTATTCTGGTGGATGTACGTCTGCCCATGGAGTTCCGCCACGATCGTACCCCCGGTGCCCGCAACCTGCCACTCAACGAACTGCGCCGCGAAGTCCACAACCTGGAAAAGGATTTTTTCTATGTGGTGTGCGGTGATGGTCGACGCAGCGAGCTGGGAGCCTATATCCTCTCGGAAGCGGGCCTCAACGCCTATGTGCTGGACCGGGGAAAAGCGACGGATGCAAAAAAACCAACGGAAGTGGCCTGATTCTTTTCTACTCAAAGGCACGCTGATACTGCTGCTGGTTCTGGCCGGCAGCCTCTGCCATGCCAATCCGGAACCGCCGCCACCCTTTGTGATCCACAGCCTGCCAGACCAGGCCCGGATCACTATCTACTCCGAATACCTGCGCGACCCCTCCGGGGAACTGGATATCAATGCGGTCAGCCAGCCTCCGGTCATGGCCAACTTTCAGCCGGCCACACGCTATATCGAACGCCTGGGCATCCTCAACGGACACTGGTGGGTGCGCGTTGCCATCAAGAATGAGCTGGGTAACAAAAACACCTTTGCCCTGCATCTGCGCGGCAATCCGGCGGCGAATCTCTATCTGCCTGATGAGGATCAGGGGTACCGGCAGGTACAACCCGAGCAGCGTATTCCCGGGCGTGGCAGCAGCTTCCAGGTGCATCTGCCCACAGGCGAAACCCACCTCCTCTACCTGCAATTACCTCCCCGGGCCTATCTGACTTACGGACTGACCCTGGCCACCGTCAACGATCTGCTCCAGACCCAGCAACAGCAAAATGCCATCTACATGCTGCTGGCCGGCGCCCTGTTGATCCTGGCACTTTATAACGTGATTGTTGGCGCTCTTCGTGGCGGCGCCACCTACTACTACCACTGCGGTTTCATTCTCAGCATCCTGCTGATCGGACTGACCCTGGCGGACTTGCTGCCCTGGTCTCTCAGTGACAATAACCTCCTGCACCCACGACTGCTTTTTGCCGGCATGATGCTGGCTATGTGGTCTGCCACCGGCTTGTCGCGAAGCTTTTTCAACCTGTCAGATAACACAGGCTGGCTGCATCACTGCACTCGTCTTCTGCAGATGCTGGCCCTGGCCAACCTGCCCTTTACCCTTATTCTTCCGCTGGCTGCTGCCGGCTACATCAGTTTTGCCCTGGTAACCGTAGCCACCCTGTTTTTGCTCACCATGGGTTACACGGCCTGGCACCGGGAAATCACCGGTGGCGGACTGTTTTTCATCACCTCCCTGCTGATCAGCTTCCCGGCATTACTGGTTTGCCTGGCCTGCCTCGGCGTGGTGCAGACCAGTGCGGAACTCCCCCAATGGCTACTGGGCGCTACGGTGCTTGAAGCGCTGACACTGGGTATCGGTTTGCGGTTGCAACACAGCCAACAGGCCCGCCTGCAGATCGAGAGAAAACGTTCAGAAGCGGTTGCCGACACCGTGGACAGTACCCGCCGGGAAACCCTGTCACGGATTGGCCATGACATTCGCACACCTCTGAGCGGCATCCTTGGCATGGCGGAAATTCTTGGCGACACCCCGCTTACCCCCAACCAGCGTGAATGCGTGGGCGCCATCCAGAATGCCGGCGACAACCTGCTGCGCATCATCAACGACGTGCTGGAACATTCACAATTATCCACCCAGGGCGCGGACATCAATCACAGCGCTCTGGACGTCAATGACCTGATCATGGAGGCCATTGATCTGTTCAAAGAAAAGGCTGAGGAAAAACAGATCGAACTGATCACCCATGTACATACCAACGTGCCAACACGGGTGATCGGCGACGCCGGTCGGCTGCGCCAGATCCTCACCAACCTGATGGGGGCTCTGATACGCCATGGCAGTCACGGGGAACTGGTGGTCGATGTGTCCATGGAACCCACCGGCCAGGCAGACCGGGTACGCTTCGGCTTCTCCGGCAGCGCCATCAGCGATGACATCCTGAAACGCCTGCGCAGCACCAGCAATCAGCCGGAAAGCAGCCATCTAAGCCTCGCCATTGCCGAACAGCTGGTGGAAGCCCTGCAGGGCCGCATGGGCACCCTGCAGGATCAGCGCGGCGCCCATTACTGGTTTGTGGTTCCGCTGCCAGCGGAAACCAGCGATGCGCCGCCACCAGTAATGGTGGATACCACCGCCCTGGAGGGGCGCAGCCTGCTGGTGGTGGACGATTCAAGCACCGTGACCCGGGTACTGCGCCACCATGCCCTGTCATGGGGGATGCGCGTCACCGCCTGCCATGATCCCCGAGAGGCACTGGCCTCCCTGCGCACCCAGGCCAACATCAACGAACCCTTCGACGTCGTGGTACTGGACCACAACATGCCCGGCATGGACGGTATGCAACTGGCCGCCCGCATCCACGAGGACCCGGTGATCATGCACCCCACCGTGCTGGTGATGCTCACCGGTGTCAGCCTGGCGCCTACCGCCACCCAGGCCCGCAACGTGGGCATCCACCGGGTACTGTCCAAACCGGTTTCTGCCCCCCGCCTGCGCCAGGTATTGGCCGAAGAACTGGGGCTGGGGCACCGGCCGATTCCCCGCAAGACCGAACACAAGCCCGACCCTCAACTGAACATCCTGGTGGCGGAAGATCACTATCTGAGCCAGAAAGTGATTCGCGGCATGCTCGGCAAGCTGGGGCTGAAAGCAGACATTGCCTCCAATGGCCAGGAAGCGCTGACCCTGGCCGAGAAGCATCGCTATGATCTGATACTGATGGATTGTGAAATGCCGGAGATGGATGGCTTCGAAGCGACCCGACGGATTCGTCAGTACGAGCAGAAACAGGGGCTGCCAGCGGTACCCATTGTCGCCCTCACCGCCCATATCCTCCGCGAGCACAAGGAACGCAGCCTGGCAGCGGGCATGAATGCTCATCTGCCCAAGCCAGTGGAGCTCAATGTGCTACGCGATACCCTGGTGCGCTTTACCCGTCCCGACGCCACTGATTCGGACTTGTCCCTCGCCAGCGACGAAATGCCCGACTGAACGAGCTGGACTCGGCAAAACCCAGCAGCAGGGCAATCTCGGTGAGCGACAGGGCCCGATCCTGCAGATACAGTTCCGCCAGGCTCTGACGCAAGCTGTCCAGGATTTCTGCAAATCGTAATGAGCGGCGAGCCAACCGGGCACTGAGCGTTCGACTCGGCATACCCAGGCTCTCGGCCACGGATTCCAATGAGGGCTCACCATCCGCCAGTTGCTGGTAGATGCGGGCGCGCACGGCACTCACCAGATTGGTATCCGCGTCAAAATCCGCCAGCAGATCACGGGCCTCCCGCTCCATCATCACCGACAGCCCCGGGTCCGCCGACTCCAGTGGCAAGCACAGATACTCCGCCGGCAATTCCACCCCGTCAAAATCCGCGTCGAACACCACCGGTGCATCAAAAAACGCCTGATAGCGCTGTTCATCATCCGGTGCCGGGTGGCGGAAACAGACCCGCGCCGGGCTCAACGATCGTGCGATCAGTGGCCGCATGAAAGCCACCCAGCCAGTCACCGCCGCCTCGGTAAGATAACGGGCGGGCTCACCAGCCAGCGGGCATTGCCAGCTCAACCGCACCGTGTCGCCGTGACGAGAGAGACGGCTTTCACCCAGCTTGCCGGACAGGCTTTCAAAGCGGATCAGGCGGTCGATGGCCTGGCCCAGATCGCGGCTGGCCAGGATCACATAGCCCAGCACCTGATAAGAACGAGGCTTGACCCGCTTGCCGATCTCGAACCCCAGGCCGGGGTCACCACTGGCCTGAAGAATCACCAGAAACAGCCGCAGCACATCCACCAGCGGCAACAACTGACCCGGCTCCGCAAACGGCGCCTCGCTGAGCCCGGCCTGCTGCAACACCGCCTCCCGGGACAGACCGTAATGCGCCAGCAAAGGGGGCAACACCGCATCGACATAGGCGGCCGTCAGGCTCTGGTCGGAGCCGGCCAGGCCAGGATCAAGTACCGGCATGGACCGCCCTGCCCTGGCACCACTGACGCAGCCGCGCCAGGGATTCCGCCATGGTCACCGATAACGGTACGGTGGCCGCCAGCTCTGCTTCCAGCAATGTCTGATCGAGCACGCCATCGGCGGCACCGGCACTGTAGAGACCAGCCACCACGGCCTGCTCGATCTCCGCCCCGGTAAAACCATCACTATGCGCGGACAACGTGGGCAGGTCGAAATGATCGGCAGCCAACCCGCGTTTTTCCAGGTGGATGCGGAAGATCACCTCGCGGACAGCCGGCGACGGCAGATCCACAAAGAAGATTTCGTCAAGGCGCCCCTTGCGGATCAGTTCCGGCGGCAACCGTTCAATATCGTTGGCCGTGGCCACCAGAAACACCTGACTCTGGTTTTCTGCCATCCAGGTGAGCAGGGTCCCCAGCACCCGCCGGGAGGTGCCGCCATCGTTATCGCCCACGGCGATGCCCTTTTCGATCTCATCGATCCACAGCACACAGGGCGACATGGTCTCCGCCAACTCCAGCGCCTCGCGCACGTTGCGCTCGGATTCACCGAAGAACTTGTTGTAGATGGCGCCCATATCCATGCGCAGCAACGGCAACCCCCACAGCCCGGCCACCGCCTTGGCGGCCAGGCTCTTGCCGCCGCCCTGCACCCCGACCATCATGATGCCGCGGGGACTGTCGATGTCGCTTTGTCCGTGAAAGGCTTTCTCGCGTTTGCCCAACCAGTCTTTCAGCCCCTGCAGACCGCCCACGTCGGCAAAGCTTTCCGTGTCGTACTCGTAGCTGAGGACGCCATCCATTTCCATCAAGGCAAACTTGGCCTTGTTGATTTCCGGCAGATCCGCCTCGGTAATGGCGCCATCGTGGATAATGGCGCCCCGGGCCAGTTTGCGGGCATCCTCCACGCTAAGGCCGCGCAGGTTGCGCACCAGCCGATCGAGCGACTCCCGGTCCGCTCGCACCCGCTCCCCTTTCTCCTGTTTGAAGCGACGGGCCTCATCCTGAACGATGTGTTCCAGCTGCTTCTCGTCGGGCATGGACAGGGAAAAACGGGTGCAATAGCGGCGGATTTCCGGGGGGATGGCAAACTGATGACTGATCAACACCAGGGTGTGATGCAGACGCTCGTGGTGCAGCGCGATTTCTTTCAGCAGCCGGATGTTACGCGGCTCGTCCTTCAGAAACGGATGCATATCACACAGGGCATAGATACCCGGCTCATTGGTGCCACGAATCTGCCCCAATACCGCATCCGGCTCCACCGTGTGCTTCTGACTGGGAACGTCTTCGAACTCAAGGCGCCGCAGGCCATCAACCGCGTTCCATGCAAACACCGGTCGGCCCTCACGCATCCCGAGGCGGCGTATAAGATCCAGGGCCCGCAGCTCCTCCCAGGTCTCAATGACCACGATGGGATAGCGGGATTCCAACAGCATTTTCAGGTCGTTCAGGTCGCTCATTTGTTATCATTCTTCACAGGTCACTGTCGGCGCTATGCTAGCATGAAGCCTGACACTGTTATGTAGCGCCGCGGAAGGCTGCCTGCTCACCAGAAGCATTTTGTTTTCCTGCACCCCGTGTGCGCCGTGGTAAACCGTTTTGGAAGATCCCCATGAGCGAACGTCGACTGTCACCGCTGGATAAACTGCTGGCCCGGGCCGATAACGCCCTGCGCACCTTGACGCCGGGTACCATCCAGGCGGAACGGAAACCCGCCCATGCTTCCCCGGCGCCGGATTCTCCCGGGGCCGGCACCCTGCCCTCGGACAAACGCCGACATGTACTGGGGCTGATGCGCATCAACCATACCGGCGAGGTGTGTGCCCAGGCCCTGTATCAGGGTCAGGCCAGCACCGCCAGCCTGCCCCATGTGCGCCACGCCATGGAGGAAGCCGCCCGCGAGGAAGAAGATCACCTGGCCTGGTGCGAGGAGCGGATTCAGGAGCTGGGTGGTGTCCCCAGCAGGCTCAACCCGCTGTTCTATGCCATGAGCTATGCAGTGGGCGCCACTGCCGGCCTGGTCGGCGACCGCTGGAGCCTGGGTTTTGTCTCGGAAACGGAAAACCAGGTGGTCAAACATCTGGAAGCCCACCTGTTCCAGGTCCCGCAAAGCGACCTGCGCACCCGAGCCATCCTGGAACAAATGAAAGCCGACGAACTCAAACACGCCGTCACCGCCAAAGACGCCGGCGGCGCAGACCTGCCCCCGCCAGTGCGCCACGCCATGACACTGATGAGCAAGGTGATGACATTCACAACCTACCGAATCTGACCAGCGCACCAAAAGAACACCTGTAGGAGCGCCTCTCGAGGCGCGAACCGAGCGACAGCGAGGCAGGGTTTTCAAGGCTCGACAGGATTTCTACAGGAATCAGTGGTTGCGCTGAAATGCCTGATCTCCCTGCGGGCGATTCCGTGCTTCGCACGGTTCGCGCCTCGAGGGGCGTTATTCGCTATGCTCACCCCTTCGGGGCCGCCCTGCGGGCGTTACTCCGCTACGCTCCGTTCCTACAGCGGCTTCGTAGCCAACAACAAAAAAGCCGCACCCAAGAGGGTGCGGCTTTTTTGTTTTGCTTGGAGCTTGTAGCTGGAAGCTTCCTTACCCCATATTCCGGCTGTAAAAAATCTCCAGCATCTCGGTGCGCAGCCGCTCCTCGATCTGCTCCAGCTCTTCCTTCTCGAATTCGTCGCTGCCAGCGCCGAACAGATAGTTATCAATGTCGAAGTCCTTGAGCAGCATCTTGGTGTGGAAGATGTTCTCCTGGTACACATTCACGTCAATCATCTGATAGGCGTTCTGGGTGTCTTCGGTGAGGAAGTTCTGGATCGAATTGATGTCGTGATCAATGTAATGCTTGGTGCCGTCCAGATCCCGGGTCATGCCGCGCACCCGATAGTCGATGGTGACGATATCGGAATCGAAGCTGTGAATCAGGTAGTTCAGTGCACGCAGCGGTGAAATCACCCCGCAGGTGGATACATCCACATCCACCCGGAAGGTGGAGATGCCGTTATCCGGGTGGGATTCCGGGTAGGTGTGCACCGTCACGTGACTCTTGTCCAGATGCGCCACCACGGAATCCGGCAGCGGGCCGGGCGCTTCCTCGTCCCAGTCGGTGCCATCCGGCGGCGTCTCGTGCTCGGCGATCAGCATGGTCACGCTGGCGCCCTGGGGATCGTAATCCTGGC
>NZ_JABURH010000155.1:26786-33501 GCF_014762765.1 Alcanivorax sp. | reverse complement strand
GTGGAGCGGGTCTGGTCCGTGTCTTCAATCCGCAGAATGAATTGACCACCGTGCTGGTGGGCAAAACAGCGATTGAACAGGGCGATATAGGCGGTGCCTACGTGGGGGTCACCGGTGGGCGACGGCGCTACACGAGTACGGACGGTCATGCTGACTCCAATAATGCAAACTGGCGCGGATTATACCTGTCAAAGCGTGACGCACATAGACACGCCCCACCGGCTTTCTGCTAAGGTTGAACGCCACTCATTCTTCTGCTGGCTCGCGGCCAGCAGATTTTATCAACACGACAGAAAGAAAAGGAAAAGACCATGCGTATTCCCTTTCAACACTCTGTGCTGGTCGCCATGATCGCTGGCGCTACTCTGCTGCAGGGCTGCTCAGACAATAGTGAAGAGCCCAAAACCGACACCCCGGCAGCCGAAGCACCCGCTACTGATGCCAAGACAGACGCTGCCATGGCCGAAGACACCAGCAATAGCGGCATGACCCGCAGTAGCGCCCCGGAAGGTGCCACAGCGACCATTCTCAGCCCCGCTGATGGTGCGACCGTGACCAGCCCCGTAACGGTGAAATTCGGCCTGGAAGGCATGGACGTGGTGCCCGCCGGTACCGAGCAGGAACATGCCGGTCACCACCACCTGCTGATCGACCTGGATAAGGATTCCATGCCTGCCATGGACTTCCCGCTGCCGGCCAACGACAACGTGGTGCATTTCGGCAAGGGCCAGACAGAAACCGAGCTGGAACTGGAACCGGGCACCCATACCCTGCAATTGCTGCTGGGTGATCACATGCACGTGCCCCATGAACCGCCGGTAATGTCTGAAAAGATCACCATTACCGTGGAATAAAGGTCAAACGCCGGACCTCAGACGCCGACAAGTTTCTCTTTTCGCGTCAGGGGTCCGGCATCAAGCCTCAGGCGTCACCCTATCTGCCGAGGCGCAAACATGATGATGGCCATGCCGGTCAGCGCCACCAGCGACCCGACAATATCCCAGCCCGTGGGACGGATACCATCAACGCCCCACAACCAGAGAATGGCCACGAAAATATACACGCCGCCGTAGGCCGCATAGACCCGGCCCGCCGCCGTGGGGTGCAACGACAGCAGCCAGGCAAAAGCCGCCAGACTCAACGCAGCAGGAATCAACAGCCAGACGGACCTTCCCTCACGCAGCCAAAGATAAGGCAAATAGCAGCCCATAATCTCGGCGATCGCCGTAATCAGAAACAGCCCCAGAATTTTCAATTCCGGCAAGACAACCTCCCGGTATAGATCAATACGCGGACATTGGCGTGCTCAGTGCGGAAAACGCTGACGGGATCAATAACCCATCCCTGGGATAAATCGGTCTGCCAGCAATTTCAGCCGAACGCGATGCTGCTCTGGCTGCGTCACTTTCTTCTCTCTGAGCGCTTTCCGGTTCGCCGCGCCAGCGACTTATCGCAGCAGCAAATGGGGCACCGTGGCATGCTTGATCATCTTGCTGGTGGTGCTACCCACAAAGAACTCGCGGATGCGGGAATGCCCGTAGGCACCCATGACCACCATATCAATACCGTTATCCTGCTGGTACTGGTGCAAAGAAGGCTCCACGTCCCCTTCCAACTGCGCCACTTTCACCTCGTGACCGGATTGCTCCAGGGTGTCACGGGCCCAGGCAAGATCCTCGCCCAGCTGTTTGTCCTTGCCCACGGCAACCAGATGACAGGGCAGACCCAGGAACAGCGGACTGGCAGCCAGCATTTTCACACCCTCACGACAGGTCGGGCTGCCATCGAACGCCAGCATGATATTGCCGGGCTCACTGAAATCCGCAGGCACAACCAGAATCGGTTTGTGCATGGTACGAATCACCTGCTCTACATGGTCGCCCACCTGGGCGGCCTCACCAGCATGTTCTTCGCCCAGTTTTCCGATCACCAAAATGCGGGTCTGCTCCTGCATCCCGGCCAGTGTCTCCACGAGACCACCATGTCGCTGGCGCTGTTTGGGTTCGCTCACCCCTTTTTCAATGGCGCGACCGGCAGCGGCTTCCAGCATCAGCTTGCCCTGCTCCAGTGCCAGCTTGTTGCGCTTGGCATCCAGCTCGGACAGTTCGGTCAGCAGGGACTCGCGGCCACCCAACAACAAGTTGCCACTAAGATCACTTTCCACCGGGTACCGGGAGTGATCCAGAACGTGCAGCAACGTCAACGGTGCATTCAGACGCTGCACCGCCCACACCGCGTAGTCGCACACCCGGGCCGCGGCCGGAGAGCCATCAATACAGGCAATTACATCACTCATTGTTCTTCTCCTTTGGCAGGCTGTTAGTGGCCGCCCATGAGTTTTTCGACCGCCTCAGGCTTGTCGTGCACGGCAAATTTATCCACCAGGGTGGCGCTTGCCTCGTTCAGGCCGATCAGCTCCACCTCGGTCCCTTCACGGCGGAACTTGATGATCACCTTGTCCAGTGCCCCAATGGCGGTGATATCCCAGAAGTGGGAACGGTGTACATCGATAGTCACTTTATCCAGTGCTTCCTTGAAATCAAAGGAGGCAATGAACTGATCCGCGGAGGTGAAAAATACCTGCCCCAGCACCTCGTAGCGGCGGTGGCTGCTGTCAGTTTCATCAAGATCCGAGCGCACATAGAAAACGCGCCCCACTTTATTGGCATAGAACAGCGCGCTGAGTACCACGCCGATACCCACCCCGATCGCCAGATTATGGGTTGCCACGGTGGCCGACACCGTAGCCAGCATCACCACGGTGCTGCTGGCCGGATGCTTGGCCATGTTGGTAATGGACTCCCAGCTGAAGGTACCAATGGACACCATGATCATCACCGCCACCAGCGCGGCCATGGGTATCTGGGACACCCATTCCCCCAGGAACACCACCAGCACCAGCAGGAAGCAACCGGCAAACAAGGTGGACAGGCGCTTGCGGCCACCGGATTTCACGTTGATCACGGACTGGCCGATCATGGCACACCCGGCCATCCCCCCCAGGAACCCGGAGAAAATGTTGGCCACGCCCTGCCCTTTGCATTCGCGATTCTTGTCGCTATCGGTATCGGTCAGATCATCCACGATGGTTGCCGTCATCATGGATTCCAGCAGGCCTACCACGGCGAGGGCCAGAGAGTACGGCAGAATGATTTTCAAGGTTTCCAGGTTGAGCGGGATATCCGGCAACAGGAATACCGGCAGACTGTCCGGCAGATCACCCTTGTCACCGACGGTGGGCACATCCAGACCCAGATACATGGCAATCCCGGTCATCACGACAATACAGATCAGGGGTGATGGTACTGCGGTGGTCAGCAGCGGCAGCAGGTAAATGATCGCCAGGCCGGCGACCACCATGGCATACACATGCCAGGTTACCCCGACCAGCTCCGGCAACTGCGCCATGAAAATCAGGATAGCCAGGGCATTCACGAAGCCGGTGACCACGGAGCGGGAGACAAAGCGCATGAGATTGCCAAGCTGCAGAAAGCCCGCAACAATCTGCAGCATCCCGGTCAACACCGTCGCCGCCAGCAAATACTGCAGGCCATGGTCTTTGACCAGGGTCACCATCACCAGCGCCATGGCCCCGGTTGCCGCCGAAATCATCCCCGGGCGGCCGCCGACAAACGCAATGACAACGGCGATACAGAAAGATGCATACAACCCCACCTTGGGGTCCACACCGGCAATGATGGAGAAGGCAATCGCCTCCGGAATCAGGGCCAGGGCCACAACGGAACCCGCCAGTAAATCACCACGGATATTACTGAACCATTCCTGCTGAATAGATCGAAGCATGAAGAACAATCCTGTTTTGCAAATACGACAGACAAGGATGCTGCTCAAGGGCAACAGAACACGGGATGACATGGCGCAGGGCACCATACGGCAAAGCCGGAGACGGGCTGTCTACTAGGGCGGACTCAGCCGGGAGAGGATCATGAACAGTCTCGAGTGGTTCGGAAAGGCGCGGAGTCTAGCAGAGCCGGCAGGCCTTTGACAGGCAACGCCGCCGCCCGCCCTACGCCGCAGCGCCGCAACATGCGACAATAGTCGACCCAATACCCGTGTTATCGCCTTGCATGAATGATTCCTTGATCCAAACAGCCCCGTCGCTTCAGCCTGATCGGCGCCTGTCCGTCGCCCCAATGATGGACTGGACCACCCGCGACTACCGGTTTCTGGCCCGGCTGATTACCCGCCACACCCTGCTCTACACCGAAATGGTGGTGGCCCAGGCGATTCTGCGCGGGGATCGTGAGCGGTTTCTGGCATTCAATGACGAAGAGCACCCGGTGGCGCTTCAACTGGGCGGCTGCGAACCGCAGGACCTGGCGGAAGCCGCCCGAATTGCCGAACAATACGGTTACGACGAGATCAACCTCAATGTGGGCTGCCCGTCGGACCGGGTGCAGCAGGGCAAGATCGGCGCCATTCTGATGGCCGAGCCGGAACTGGTGGGCCAGTGCGTGGAGGCCATGCAGGCTGCTGTCAGCGTCCCCGTGACCGTAAAGACCCGCATCGGCATCGATGACCAGGATGATTACGACTTTCTCTATCGCTTTGTTACCCGCATGGAACAGGCCGGCTGCACCAGTCTCACCATCCATGCCCGCAAGGCCATCCTCTCCGGGCTGTCCCCAAAGGAAAACCGGGAGATTCCGCCGCTGATCTATCAGCGGGCCTACGCCATCAAGCAGGCCTTCCCCCATATGGAAATCATTCTCAACGGTGGCGTGAAGACTCTGGACGAAGTGCATGCGCACATGGGCGACGTGGATGGGGTGATGATTGGTCGCGAGGCCTACCAAAATCCCTATTTTCTCGCCAATGCGGATCGCATCGTGTTTGCCGATGACCACCCTGTACCCAGCCGCCGGGATGTGGCCGAACAATTCCTGCCTTATGTGGAGCGGCGCTACGCGCTGGGCCATGCACCCAAGCATTCCCTGCGCCATATTCTCAACCTGTTCCAGGGCGAGCCCGGTGCCCGCCGTTTTCGCCGTCACCTGAGCGAAAACATGCACAAGCCGGACACCACTCCGCAAGTGCTCATGGACGCTTTGGCGCAACTATCTTAGGCTGTAACAAGCCTTTCACCACAGAGGACACAGCGTTCACAGAACCAACAAGCCGGATGGCACAATCTGTTTTTGTGGGAAGCTATGCTTGGATAGCGAATGCCGTGCCCACCTCTTCACCATGCAAGCATGGTTTCCCACAACCCGATTTACCTCTGTGCATTTTGTGAGCTCCGTGGTGAAACAATAATTCTGTCATGGCGGCGCAGTACCGTGCCCCGCCACGACACCGAAAGGAACGGAAACCGTGAACAAACGCGAACAGCTAGCCCAATGGACCTCTCTGGTGGCCGATACCGGTGATCTGGACATGATCGCCGAACTGGCACCGGAAGATGCCACCACCAACCCCTCCCTGCTGCTGGCAGCGGCCCGAGACGAACGCTACCGACCATTGCTGCAACAGGCAGCCGATCTGTGTCGCACCCTGGGCCATGGCGGGGAGATGGACTGGCTGACGGACTGCTATGCCTGCCTGGCCGGCCAGGCCATCCTGGAGCGGATTCCCGGTCGTGTTTCCAGTGAGGTGGATGCGCGTTTGTCATTTGATACCCGCGCCACGGTGGAAAAGGCCCGTCGTCTGATGGCCATCTACCGGGAACTGGACGTGGACCCGTCCCGCATCCTGATCAAGACCGCCGCTACCTGGGAAGGCATCCGCGCCGTGGAAGTCCTCGAGGAGGAAGGCACCCGCTGTAATGTGACGCTGGTCTTTAACCAGGCTCAGGGCCTGGCCGCAGCGGAAGCCGGCGCTACCCTGATCTCCCCCTTTGTGGGCCGCATCTTCGACTGGCACCGCAAACAGGGCATGGAGATTGCCACCCCGGATGACGACCCGGGGGTCCAGTCCGTGCGCCAGATCTATCGCACCTTCAAGGCCCGGGGTCTGGAAACCATCGTCATGGGCGCCAGCTTCCGCAATGCCGGCCAGATCGAAGCCCTGGCCGGTTGCGACAAGCTCACCATCAGCCCGGTCCTGCTCAGGGAACTGGCTGCCGATACCGGGAGTCTGACCCGGGTACTGGATGCGGAACTGGTGGCCCCGGAGGACGACTGGCAGGCCGTCACCGAGGCCGCGTTCCGCTGGCAACTCAATGACGATGCCATGGCCAGCGACCTGCTCGCCGATGGCATCCGCCGCTTCGCCAACGACCAGTTGGCGCTGGAAGCGCTATTGCAGGAGGAAGGTGTAATTTGAATTGGCTGAACCGACTCTTTCGCCCCGACCAGCCCCAACAGCAGACAAACGAGCACGACCTGCACCGGGCGGCTGCCGCCCTGCTTCTGGAAGTGGCCCGTACCGACGGCACGGTAGCACAGGAAGAATCACAACGTCTGATCAAGGCGGTGGAAAAGCACTGGCATCTGGAGCCGCAGGAGATGGATGACATCCTCTCCGAACTGGAAGACCGCGTGGACAAGGCCACCGACCTGTTCGAATTCACCCGCCCGCTTCGCGATCATTGGGGGCCGGAACCAAGAGTCACCTTGATCGAGGAAATGTGGGCCATGGCCGCTGCCGACGGCCACGCCGATGCCCACGAAGAACACCTGATCCGCCGGGTCAGTGACCTGTTGTATGTGTCGCATGGGGACTATATTCGGGCGAAGCTGAAAGCGACTGAATT
>NZ_JABURH010000155.1:23913-26441 GCF_014762765.1 Alcanivorax sp. | reverse complement strand
AGGAAGGTGTAGCGGTCACCAACGATATTGCGCTCCAGATCCAGCAGATCGGCACGCAAATCCACCACATAGGTGGCGGTAACGCTGTAGCGGGTCAAGTCATGCTCGATGTAATGGCGCAGGCGCATGTAGTCTTCCGGGATAATCGCTGCGGCATCACGAACGGTGGACGGGCCCCAGAACGGCAGCACCAGGTAATTGCCTTCCGGAATCCCCCAGCGAGCGAACGTCAGGCCCAGGTCGGTGTTGTGCTTATCCAGGTCGACCTTGCTCGCCACATCGAACAGGCCGCCGATGCCCAAGGTGCTGTTGACCGTGAAACGGCCAAAGTTATGGCCGGCATGGCCCCACCGCCACTGCAGCACGCTGTTCAGACCACTGCGAAAATCGCGCAGATTCTCGAAGAAGCGGGTAACGGTGTCATCGAACCAGCCCGGGGTCGCCTTGCGATAGCCCTTGGCAGCGGGCTTGAGGGCGTACTTGTCTAAGGTTTCGTTGAAGGCAAAGATCTTCCGGTTGATATCTTCCCAGGGATCGTCGTCCTTTACCTCACTGCTCTGGGGGGCATCGAACGCCGTGGAGGCTTCACCCCAGTCTTCCTCTTCCGCCATAGCGGTACAGGAAACACTCAGCAATATGGTCAGCAGTAAATAACGCACGGTCACCCCGGTATGTCGTCGACGCTGCATTATAGCCAGCCCGTTGCGTCTCCGAACAGGGCCACGGGCGACACTACCCTGCTGGTTTGCGAATTTTACAGACAGATTGGGGAGAATGCCGTACCCGATGAGCGGTGCGCAGTTAGCAAGGTTTCAGGCTCGCGCCTATGAGGATGTCCCGCTGGTGCATTTGCAGCAGAATATCGCGGGCAAACGCCGCCAGTTTTTCCACATCCGCAAATTGCAGCTCTTCCGCCAGTTGACCGACCACCTGAAAGCCGGTGTTGTCCGGGTTCTCCTCGATCAATTGCAGCAACCGGGCGGTGGGTGCATTGATTTCCATAAAGCGCACCTGGTCCGCGCGATCCCGGTAGACCAGCAGCCAGAGAGGTTGCGACAGGGGCGTCTGGGGCTGAAATTCGACGCAGATTTCATGGACTGGATACTGGTAGCTGAGCACCACGTGCAAGGGGCTGAGCTGGGGAATGGCACGAAGCAGATCGCCTTCCGGGTGAAACCCGGTTGTCGGAAATTGCTCGGTGGAGGCATCCAGTACCAACTCCATCCACTCGTAGTGAGCCAGTTCCAGCAGGAAAGGCGGATCCCCCTCCTCCAGGCCCTGACCGGAAGCCAGGAAGGTGACAAATTCCTGGGGGATTTCCAGAAAATACGGGGTCTGACAGGCATGCTGATCAAAGAAGGTCCGAACCAGTCGTTGCCAACGCTGCGCATCCAGAATGGAATACAGCACAGGAAACCCCTGGGTGATAAAACCGTTTACGTTGTTAAAAAAAAGCGTTCGGTAAATATCCAGTCGACGTTCTTCGATATCGCCGGGGGCTGAATGGTTTTGCGGATTGCGTAGATGTGCCGCAAATCGCCGCTGCAGGGTTTGAAAATCGGCCTTGCTCATCCCAGTTTCCGTGTCGTTGACGGCTGCTGATGCTGATAACGGCCAATTTTGTGAAGCTCACTGAACAGCTCTTCATTGCCGGGGAAATTGAAATCCCGCTCCAACAAGGTGGGCAAGGTGCCAAACTCACGATAGGCATGCTCCAGCAATGCCCACACCGGATCAATCACCGCACTGCCGTGGGTATCGACTTTCAGATCTTCCGCCTCGTCAAAGTGGCCGGCGATATGCAAGTAGCAAATGCGCTCACCCGGTAACGCACTGATAAAATCACGGGGGTCATAACCGTGATTAATGCTGTTCACGTAGGCGTTGTTCACATCCAGCAACAACTCACAGTCCGCCTCTTCCAGTACCGCATTAACGAACTCGATTTCTGACATTTCCGCGCCGGGAGCAGCATAGTAACTCACGTGCTCGATGCCGATGGGCTGCTCAAGAAAATCTTGTACCTGGCGAACCCGATCTGCCACGTAATGTACTGCCTCTTCAGTAAAAGGAATCGGCATCAAATCGTAGAGGTGGCCGTGATCGCTACAGTAGCTCAGGTGTTCCGTATAACGGCGAATATTGTGTTCCTTCAGGAACCCTTTCACCGATTTCAATAATTCAAAATCCAGGGGCTCAGGCCCGCCCAGGGACAGGCTAAGGCCATGGGTCACAAAGGGGAACTGCTCCGTGAAAGCACGGAACTGCTTGGCCAGACGACCGCCCATAGGAATCCAGTTTTCCGGTGCCACTTCCATAAAATCAAAGGGCGCACTTTGCGGAGAGTCGAGGGTCGGAGAAAGCGGGCCCATCAGGGCCCGCCGAAGACCCAGGCCCACTCCGGACACTGGTGTCTCAGGTTTCATGCATTAGCTCCTGCCTTATTAGGCACCACCGCCGCATTTGCCTTCACCACACTTGCCTTCGCCTTTCTTGTCATCGCCACATTTGCCCTCGGCGCTTTTCTC
>NZ_JABURH010000155.1:15102-23812 GCF_014762765.1 Alcanivorax sp. | reverse complement strand
CTTTTTTCGCCGCAGCTACCTTCTGCTTTCTTGTCACCGCATTTGCCTTCACCACACTTACCTTCAGCATGGGCACCAGCCAATTGGTAACCAGCTTGCAGGTCAGCGGCTGCGAACGGGTTTTCTGCAGCCATCGCCACAGGAGCGGAAAGTGCGGAAGCCACAACAGCCGCACCAACAGTCGCAGCCAGGGGGTTCAGTTTGCTCAACTTAGCCATGTTCAGTCTCCATACATCATTATTTAGGTTGTATCCGAAACCGCACAATGCGGCTCAGGCAAACCACGTTGTTTTGCGTAGCGCCTGATTCAGACAATATAGAGATGAGGCCGTGAGGTAAACGTTACAGGCGGCATCAAAAAAGGCCGCAGAATGCGGCCTTCGTGAAGCTAACGTGAATGGCGGAGCTCGTTATTTGATGCGATTCACAATCACACTACCGATTGAGTAACCGGCACCAAAGGAACAGATCACCCCTTTGGTCTCCACCGGCAGGTCCGCGTTGTACTTGTGGAAGGCAATAATGGAACCGGCGGAGCTGGTATTGGCATAGTCGTCGAGAATCACGGGTGCTTCCTCACGGGTGGCTGGGCGGCCCAGCACCCGCTTGGAAATCAACTCGTTCATGCTCAGGTTAGCCTGGTGCAACCACATACGACTGAGGGCTTCCACCGGTACACCGGTATCAGACAGGTGCGAGGAAATCTGCTCGGCTACCATGGGGCACACTTCCTTGAAAACCCGGCGCCCTTCCTGGCGGAACAGCTTGTCGCGGGCGCCAACGCCGCTTTCGTCAGCACGATTCAGGAAGCCGAAATTGTTGCGGATGTTGTTGGAAAATTTGGTCTGCAGGCGAGTACCCAGCACTTCCCACTGATTGGCAGAAGTGGCGTCTTCCTTGCGTTCCAGAATCACGGCCGTCGCCACATCCCCAAAGATGAAATGGCAGTCGCGATCTTCCCAGGCCAGGTGACCGGAACAGATTTCCGGGTTCACCATCAACACGCGGCGGGCACTGCCGTTACGGATAGCGTCGACACCGGCCTGAATCCCGAAGGTGGCACTGGAACAGGCCACGTTCATGTCATAGCCCCAACCGTGCTCCATGCCCAGAGCCGCCTGCACTTCCACGGCCATGGCCGGGTACGGGCGCTGCATGTTGGAACAGGCCACCAATACCGCATCCAGGTCGTCGGCGGTCAGGTTGGCATTCTCCAGCGCCTGCTTTGCCGCTTTGACAGCGATTTCCGCCTGAATGGACACCTCATCGTCAGATCGCTCGGCGATGCGTGGCGCCATCCGGTCCGGATCAAGAATCCCGGTCTTGTCGATAACGTAGCGCTGCTTGATACCGGACGCCTTTTCGATAAAGGCGCTATCGGAGGGACCCAGGGCTTCCACTTCGCCGGCCTCGATGGCCTGGGCGTTACGCTCATTGAACCGTTTTACGTATTCGTTGAAGGATTCCACCAACTCATCGTTGGTGATGGTCTGCTCCGGGGTCCACAGGCCGGTGCCACTGATTACTACAGAATAGCTCACAAGCGAGTCCTCGCACTCGAACGGGGTAAAGGGCCCCGTTCCACAAATGGGATAATGGGTCGATTATCCGGATTCGGAGTGGCCAGCGCAAAGGGCGTGGGTGGATAGTTGTTATGCTTGTTACGGAGTCAATGCAGGAGCGCCGCTTGAGGCGCGAATCGGGCGTAACGTTCTTCTGTGCCTGATCGTCTTCCGTGTGTTTCCTCGCAAGCGAGGTTCGCGCCTCAAGCGGCGCTCCTACAGCGGCTTCGTAGAGGGGGGGGACTGATCAGCAGAGCTCCCACTGTTTATTCAGGCGCTTGGCGGAGACTGGCACCCGGGTACCGAGCTGCTGTGCAAAAAGGCTCACCCGGTATTCCTGCAACATCCAGAAATATTCTTGCAGAGGCGCCGGCTGCTGCCACAGGGGCAGACCCGAAGCACGAGTGGCGTATTGCTTGTCAAAGGCCTCCAGCTCTGCGGTCAGGGTACGGTCCTTGCCAATCTGGCCACCCAGTTTGTCCAGACGGTGGCTGATAGCCTCCAGATAGCGCGGGTATTCCATCAACCAGGGCCAGGGCACCTGCAGCAGGAAGTCGTCGCGGAACAGGTTGCCCAGTTGTTGCTTAAGGTCCCGGTGGGCATGGGCCCAGGCCAGGGGAAAGTTTTTTTCCAGCTTGCCCATCAGCTGCCGATAATCGGCGAACAGCTTGCCGAAAGCGCTCAATTGCTGGCCTGCCCAGGGCACGAAATCCCCCCGATGGGCATCCAGACGGGCCCGGAAGGCAGCCTCATCGCGTACCGGCTCGTCCAGCCGGAAATGCTCTGCCAGCAGACGCAGTACCGCATGATCCAGTGCCTGGCGGGCCATGGCGCCCTTCTCGCCCTTGAGCTTCTGAAAACCGGGCATCTGTGAGGCCTGTTTGCGCAGGTCACGCAGCTGGACACTGAGTTTGAAGCCCAACAGGCGTGCCGTACCCCACTGATGGCTCCAGCGGGCCTCATCCACATCATCGCGGTAGCGAAGCTCCACCGCGTCGCCATCATCTTCCAGGGCGGGATAGCGGCGCACCACCATGCCACCCAGATCCTGTTCGTGGGTGTCCGGCAGGCGACCGAACAGCCAATCCTGCCCCCGCGGAACCGGTTCCTGCGCCGCCGGTTCCGGCAGGTTAGCGGTCACACCAGCCAGTTTGTCACGAACTTCATCCAGGTGGCGTCCCTGGGCCAGCACTTTCCGGTTACCGTCCACCCGGTCCACCACCTGGATAAACATGCGCAGATGGTCGGGCAACGTGGCATCCTGCCACTCTTCCCGTTCGATCCGCACACCGGTCATCCGTTGCAATTCACGAGTCATGGCCGACAGTAACGGCTCCTGGGGATCCAGGGTATCCAGAAGCGCGCCTACAAAGTCCGGCACGGGGACAAAATGACGCCGCCGGGCCTTGGGTAACGCCCGGATCAGGGCTTCCAGTTTTTCCCGCAGTAGTCCCGGCACCAGCCAGTCCAAGCGGGTGTCCGGGACCTGATTGAGGACCGCCACGGGGACAATCAGGGTGACACCGTCGCGCTCCCCGGTGGGATCGAAGCTGTACTCCAGCGGCAGGCTGATGCCATCCAGGCGCAGCTGATCCGGGAACTGGTCGCTGCCCAGATCCGGGCTCCGTGACAACAGGAAATCCTGCGGCATCAGCAGTGCTTCTTTCTGGGCCGGCGTGGCCTTTTTGTTATACCAGCTCATCAGCCCGGCCAGGCTGGTCACGTCCTGCGGCAACCGCTCATCGTAAAAGGCCACCCGGGCCTCCTCGTCCACCAGAATATCGCGCCGGCGCAACTTGTGTTCCATCTCCTCCAGAGTTTCGAATTGCTCCCGGTTGGCCTTCACGAAGGGCGGCTCCCGGTGCAACTCTCCCATCACCAGCCCTTCGCGAATCATCAATTCGCGGGCTTCCTGGGGATGAATGGGCGCATAGTTGACCCGCCGACCGCTGGCCAGAATCAGGCCGAACAGGTTCACCTGTTCCTTGGCCATGGCACACCCCCGCTTCTTCGACCAGTGGGGCTCGAAATACTGGCGTTTGACCAGGTGAGCGGCGGCCGCTTCCACCCATTCCGGCTCGATACGCGCCACAGTACGGGCAAACAGTCGGCTGGTTTCCACCTGCTCCGCCGCCATCAGCCAGCGGGCCTTGGTTTTCGACAGGGACGAGCCCGGCCAGATCAGCGGCTTTCGATTACGTGTGGACAGCCACTCCCCCTCGTCCGTGCGCTGCATCACGTTGGCCAGCAACCCGGGCAACAGGGCCTGATGCAGGGGCCCGTAGGCGCCGTCGGCCAACCCCTGCTCGTTCATGGTCGGCGGGTTCAGATCCCAGCCCTGCTCCTTGCACAGCAACAGTAACTGGCGATGGGTATCGCGCCATTCGCGCATGCGGGTGGGCGACAGGAAGGTCTTTTTCAGCAGCTTCTCGTACTGGTTGCGGCTGAGCGACTCCCGTTGGTTCTCCGCCCATTGCCACAGCTTGACGAAAAACAGGAAATCCGAGTCCTTGTCGGTGAACGGCTGATGGGCCTGGTCCGCCTGCTGCTGCTTGTCATGGGGCCGATCGCGGGGGTCCTGGGCGGCCAGAGCGGACACGATGATCAGCGCCTCGCGCAGCACCTTCTGCTGGGACGCCGCCACCAGTATCCGCCCCAGGGTCGGGTCCAGCGGAAAGCGGGCCAACTGCCGGCCCAGCGGGGTCAGGGTCTGTTTCGGCGTCAGCGCGCCCAGCTCATCCAGCAGTCGGTAACCGTCACGGATCAGGCGCCCGTCCGGCGGCTCGATGAAGGGAAAATCCTCCACCCGGCCCAGTTTCAGGTCGGCCATCTGCAGAATCACCGCTGCCAGGTTGGTGCGCTGAATCTCCGGGTCGGTGAAAGCGGGACGATTGAGGAAGTCGTCTTCCTCGTACAGCCGAAAACAGATACCCGGCATGATCCGCCCGCTGCGCCCGGCCCGCTGATTGGCGCTGGCCTGACTGACGGGCTCCACTGGCAGCCGCTGCACCTTGGAGTGCACGCTGTAACGGCTGATGCGGGCGGTGCCGGCATCGATCACATAACGAATACCCGGCACAGTCAGGGACGTTTCCGCCACATTGGTACTGAGCACCACTCGCCGACCCCGGTGGGACGCAAAAATGCGGTGTTGCTCGGCCTGGCTCAATCGCGCATAGAGCGGCAGGATTTCCGTGTCTCTCAGTTCGCAGCGCTTCAAGTGATGATGCACATCGCGAATATCCCGCTCGCCGGCCAGAAAGACTAGCACATCCCGGGCTACAGGCAGGCCCTCGCGACGTTCCTCGCGCTGGATTTCCTGCAGCACGTCTTCAATCTGGCGGGACAGTTCCTGGCCTTCCGCAGGAGGCCGGTAGCGCATTTCCACCGGGTAGGTCCGCCCGGAAACCTCCAACACCGGGGCCTCACCGAAATGCCGGGCGAAACGTTCGTGGTCGATGGTGGCCGAGGTAATGATGAGTTTCAGGTCTGGGCGCCTGGGTAACAGCTGCTTGAGATAGCCGAGCAGAAAGTCGATATTCAGGCTGCGCTCGTGGGCCTCATCGATAATCAAGGTGTCGTACTGGTTGAGAAAGCGGTCCTGCTGGATTTCATTGAGCAGCATGCCGTCGGTGAGCACTTTGATCAGGCTGGTCTCGCTGACCTGCTCGGCAAAACGTACCTTGAAACCCACAGTACTGCCCAGCGGGCTGTTCAGCTCTTCTGCCACCCGGCTGGCCACGGCCCGAGCCGCCAGCCGGCGTGGCTGGGTATGGCCGATGGTGCCCTCAATGCCCCGACCCAGCTCCAGGCAGATTTTCGGCAGCTGGGTGGTCTTGCCGGAGCCGGTTTCCCCGGCGATCACCACCACCTGATGGTCACGAATGGCCGCCTTGATCTCCTCACGGCTGGCCACCACTGGCAGGTCCGGCCAGTTCAATACGGGCTGGGACGCCTGACGTTTTTCCCGATTGGCAATGGAAGCGGCAATGGCCTTGGAAATCTTCTCCACGGCCTGGTCATTGCGCTTGTCAGCTGGCAATCGTGACAGACCATCGATCCGCTTTTTCAAACGAAAATGGTCCGCTCTGCGAACGTTACCCAGCTGGCTGTAGAGTGGCTTCAAAGACATGAAAAATTCAATCAACCATAAAACGTCGTAGGAGCGGCGCCCGAGCCGCGGATCGTACTTGGGAAAACCCTCGCAAGCAGGTTCGCGGCTCGAGCGCCGCTCCTACAGTCAATTCACACGCCAAGGTTTCCGTTATTCATTATTAACGATTAATTATTCATTGCCTTTCCAATGCAGCCAGGCTTTGCCCTTCTCGGTTAACCCGCCCTTGGCGATGGTCAGGTACGCCGTGCTAGGTTCGCTGGGCGCCACCTTCACTTTGAATTTCATCAGCTCGTCGCGACGGAAGGCGTGGAGTTCCACAATTTCACCGGGCAGGAAGTTGGCCATCAGGTTGTCGATATTGCTCTGCGTGGCCTGCAGGCCATCCACGGCGATGATCACATCCCCCGCTGACAGGCCTGCCGCCATGGCCGGGCCCTGCTCGAACGCCACGGCAATCTTCGCGCCCATCGGATCGGCAACCAGCCGCACGCCCAGATTGGGGATACCCTCCTTGCCGGGCTTGCCACCGTTGTCGCCGTGACCGGCAGCACTGCGCCAGTTCAGCTCCACGCCGCGCTCGGCCAGCAGCTCCGCCAGCGGTAGATCTTCGGTGCTGTAGAGCGCTTGCTCGAAAAAGTCTGTCATCTCGCAACCGGCCACTTCCTCGGCCAGTGGCTGGATGCCCTGCTCCGGCACGCCTTCGCCTGTCTGCCCGTAACGGGCCCAGAGCAGACGCATGAGGTCATCCAGGGACTTTTGCTCGCCAGTAAGATTACGCAGGGTCAGATCCAGCGCCAGCGCCACCAGCGACCCCTTGGTGTAATAGCTGACGATGGCATTGGGGGCGTTTTCGTCCTGTTTGTAGAAACGGGTCCAGGCATCGAAACTGGATTCGGTAACGGTCTGCTTGTGACGGCCCTGGCCACGATATACCCGGCTCAGGGTCTGCCCGAGCAGCTCCAGATAGCTCTGCGGCGCAATCAGCCCGGTGCGGGTCAGCGACAGATCATCGTAGTAGCTGGTGATGCCCTCGAAGGCCCACAACAATTCCGTATGCACTTCCTGAGACAGATCAAACGGCGTGAACGCCGCCGGCTTGATCCGCTTTATATTCCAGGTGTGGAAATATTCGTGGCTGCACAGGCCCAGATAATTGCGATAGCCATCGCGCACCTTGCCCGGCTCGTCAGTGCGCTTGGGCAGGTCGTCGCGGGCACACATGAGGCTGGTGGAATTGCGATGTTCCAGACCGCCATAACCGTTGCCGGTGACCAACGTCATGAACACATAGCGATCCATGGGTGCCGGTTCTCCGAACATGCGGATATGGTGTTCGCAGATCGGTTTCAGGTCACGGCACAGCCGCGCCATATCGGTCTTGTGACGACCCGCCATCACCACCCAGTGCGGCACACCGCAGGCTTCGAACTGGGCATACTCGAAGGGGCCCATTTCCACCGGATGGTCAATCAGGGCATCGTAGTTGTCTGCCCGGAAACGGCCAAAGCCCAGTTCCGAGCCGGTCAGCCGGGGCAGCCCTGTAGCCAGGTGCCAGCCCAGGTAGGCGGCACCTTCCGGTGCGTCGATATCCACTTCGCAGGGCTGATCCTCATGCCCCATGGGCGCCAGGAAGACACAGGTGCCATTGAAGTAACCGTGGGTGGTATCCAGGTGGGCGCCACGCACGGACAGGTCCCAGGCGTAAACGTGATAATGCAACTGCACCGGACCATCGCAAGGTGGCACCTGCCAGGTTTGCTTGTCGATTTTCGCCACGGGCAGCGTCTCACCCTGGCAACTGGCCTCCAGATAGACCAGATGGCGGGCGAAATCCCGGATCATGTAGCTACCGGGGATCCAGGCCGGAAGCGTAAACGCCTGCCCTTCCGGGGTCGGCTTCGCCACGGTCAGCATCACTTCAAACAGGTGGGCTTCAGGGCGCAGTGGGCGAATCCGGTATTCGATCATGGTTTCTCCTGGAAATCGGGCAGCGTGCAACAACGTTCGGCATGGTAGTTGCTGCATCACCCTGTTGCCATAGCTGTTATTATGCCATGGTCCTGAACAGGCTCATGAGGCCTGGCCACCAGGCTGCCGGTTGAGCACTATTCCTCGCCGACGACGCCTTAATAACAAAGGCACCAACCTGTCCACTGACCGCGCCGCAGGAGAATGTTATGAGCAAGCAGATGCGCTACCTGAACACAGGCGACGGCCATTCCACCGCTATCCACCACTGGCCCACCGAGGCCGCAACCTCCAAAGGTATAGTGGTCTGGCTGCACGGCATGGCGGAGCATGGTGCCCGTTATGAGCCGTTGGCAAAAGTGCTGAACGAACAGGGCTGGCATCTGTATTGTCCGGATCATCGCGGCCATGGCCTGAGTGTCAGCGAGGCCTGCCCGAAAGGGCATTTCGGCGACGACAACGGCTGGGACTGCCTGGTACAGGATGCCATTGCGGTGATCGCCATGGCCCGTGAAACCCACCCGGGTCTGCCCTGCGTGCTTGGCGGTCACAGTATGGGCTCTTTTATTGCCCTGGCGGCGGCACAACGCGCCGGTGAAAATCTGACAGGCTTGGTGCTGTGCGCCAGCGATTACCACCCGGCAGCCTATTACACCCTGATGGGCTTGCCCGTGAAGTTGACCCGCCGCCGTAATGGCAAGCGCGGTGTGAGCCCGTTGATTCGCAGAATGACCTTTGGCGCCTGGGCTCGCCGTGTGCCGGACCCGAGCACCGAGTTCGACTGGCTGAGCAATGACCGCGATCAGGTACAGCGCTATATGGATGACGACCTGTGTGGCTTCGATTGCACCACCGAATCCTGGTGCCAGCTAATCGATGGACTACGCCAGACCCACAGCATCGTGCAACTCGCCGAGCTGCCCGACCAACTCCCGGTCCTGCTGCTGGGTGGCGAGCAGGACCCCATGAGCGACATGGGCAAGGGCATGATGGCTCTGGAGCAGGTGTTGCATACCATGGAGCAGCCATTGACTGCCCACTTCTGGCCCGAAGGGCGTCACGA
>NZ_JABURH010000155.1:0-14349 GCF_014762765.1 Alcanivorax sp. | reverse complement strand
CAGGTGAACTCCGCATCGCAGACATCCCCCAGGCCATCCCCATCCGCATCTGCCTGATCGGCATTCGGGTTATTCGGGCAGTTGTCCACGTCGTCGTCAACACCGTCATTGTCCGCATCCGTATCACAGGCGTCACCGACCCCATCGCTGTCGGCATCTGCCTGGTCCGGGTTCGCGGTATTCGGGCAGTTATCCATTTCGTCTGCCACGCCATCGCCATCACTGTCGTTCACCGTATCGCAGGCATCGCCGATGCCATCACCATCGATGTCGGCCTGATCCGTATTGGCTGTCAGCGGGCAATTATCCAGGCCATCCAGCACCAGATCATTGTCATCATCCGGGTCACAGACGTCGCCCAGCCCATCACCATCCGTATCTACCTGGTCGGCATTGGCAATCAGCGGACAATTATCACTGAGGTCATCCACACCATCGCCATCCAGGTCCACATCACAGCTATCACCGATGCCGTCCCCATCTGCATCCGCCTGATCCGGGTTACTGACTGTAGGGCAGTTGTCACTCGCATCGTCCACGCCATCGTTGTCATCGTCGGTATCACAGACATCACCGATACCGTCCAGATCAGAATCCAGTTGTGTGGCATTAGCATCGTTGGGGCAGTTGTCGAGCAGATCCGGCACGGAATCATTGTCGTCATCCGTATCGCAGGCATCACCCTGACCGTCGCCATCATTGTCCACCTGGTCGGCATTGGCCACATCGGGACAGTTGTCCACATCGTCCGCGACGCCATCGCCATCACTGTCGGTCAGCGGGTCACAGGCATCGCCAATACCATCCCCATCCGTGTCGATCTGGTCCGGGTTACTCACAGCGGGACAGTTGTCGATACCATCGTCAATACCATCGCCATCGCTATCGGTGTTGCTGTCGCAGGCATCACCAACACCGTCACCGTCTGCATCCGCCTGGTCGGTGTTGGCAGTCAGGGGGCAGTTATCGACGGCGTCCAGCACCAGATCATTGTCATCATCGGGATCACAGGCATCGCCCAGGCCGTCGCCATCGGAATCCAACTGGTCGGGATTGGCGATCAACGGGCAATTGTCGCTCAGGTCATCGACACCATCACCGTCCAGGTCAAGATCACAGCTATCACCGATGCCATCACCATCACTGTCAGCCTGGTCCGGATTGCTTACCGTCGGGCAATTGTCGGCGCCATCGTCAACGCCATCACCGTCATCATCGCTATCGCAGGCATCACCCTGCCCGTCCAGGTCGGTATCCAGTTGGGTTGAATTTGCGGTAAGCGGGCAGTTATCCAGCGCATCGGCCACACCATCACCATCGGTATCGTCATCGCAGGCATCGCCAGTGCCGTCACCATCCAGATCTTCCTGGCCAGCATTGGCCACAGCAGGACAGTTATCCACATCATCGTCGATACCATCACCATCACTGTCGTTGTTACCGGTATCACAGGCATCACCAATGCCATCACCATCACTGTCAGCCTGATCCGGGTTACTGGTCAGCGGGCAGTTATCGCTGCTGTCGTTGACACCATCACCGTCGTCATCCGCATCACAGACATCACCCATGCCGTCGTTGTCGGTATCGGTCTGGTCCGCATTGGCAGTATTCGGGCAGTTATCCAGGTCATCGCTGATGCCATCCCCGTCGCTGTCCACATCGCAGGCATCACCAATGCCGTTACCATCCGTGTCTGTCTGATCCGGGTTACTGGTCTGCGGGCAGTTATCGCTGCTGTCCTCTACACCATCATTGTCATCATCTGTATCACAGGCATCGCCGGTACCATCACTGTCTGTATCTGTCTGGCCCGGGTTGGCAACAGCAGGACAGTTATCCACACCATCATCGACCCCGTCGCCATCGGTGTCCGTATCCGTGTCACAGGCATCCCCGACACCATCACCATCCGTATCAATCTGGTCCGTATTCGCCACGGTCGGACAGTTATCGTTGCTGTTGAGGATAGTATCGCCGTCAGCATCGTTGTCGCAGGCATCGCCAAGGCCATCACCGTCCGCATCGGACTGGCCGGGGTTACTGACAGAAGGACAATTGTCACGGTTGTCAGGAACATTATCGCCGTCCTGATCAGCATCCCTATTAACCGGGGGTTGCGAGCGAGAACCATCTCCATCCGCACCACAACCAGACAAGCCCAAGCTGCCTATCAACAGCAAAACGGGTACCCACCAAGCTATATGAAACCGTCCCTGACTCTTCATGCCACTACTCCCTAGACAATGCATACTTTCTTCACAGACTACTCTCGGATGTGACGTTTCCGTCAATCTCACTGTTGAAATTCTGTTGTTTTTTGGAAAGGGAATACAGTTACAAACTGTTCTTTTACAGTTGGCATGACAGTAGTTGAAAATTTCGCGATAAGCGGTATGAATTTTTCATAAAAAAAGCGCACCAATAAATTGGCACGCTTTTCCCAAAATCCTTGATGTTAAATTTGACTGAAGCTTATTTGAGAAGGTTGTTCTTGATGTCCTTCAACCCTTCCAGGGTGCTGTCCCAGGTTTTTTCCACACTGGCCTTCACATCTTCCCAGCGGGCGCTGCTGTCGTTGCGCAGCTCATCCAGCCGTGCCGCCAGTTCCTGGCGTTTTTCCTTCAACTCCAGTTTGCGGTTTTCCCACTTGTGGCGAACGTCCTCACTGGCCTTGTCCGCCTTGACTTGCAACTGGTCAAATTCATTATCCAGCTCGTTCAGCTTGCCTTTAATCTTTTCGATGAAAGCATTGCGATCCATCACAATCTCCTTTCAATGAATGGGTACCTCTATCATGGGGCTGCATCACTACTTTTCCATGGCTACTTTGTAAAAACCAGCAGTTTTCCTGACCTTCCCTTTCACAGCCAGTCTATACCCGACAGGCAGCTAGCCATCTTCTTGCTCCAGAGCCGACACATAGCCGAGATAGCGATTCTTGATCTGTCTGACGTACTTAACCGGCTCAGCCCCCCGGACATAGCCATAACGAGCCTGACGGGCGTATTCCGGCCGGGAAAGCAGCAACATGGCCTCTTCCACATGGCCAAACCATTTATCCGGATCCTTTCCAAGACGTTCCGCCAGCCGGCGAGCGTCTTCCACATGACCATGGCCCGCATTGTATGCCGCCAAGGTAAAATACAGTTTTTCAGCCAGGTCCAGACGCGCCGGAAACCGCTGTTCCAGCCAGTCCATATAGGCAACACCGGCCGCCACTCCGTTCTCAGGCCGGGTCAGGTTGCTGTAACCAAACTGACGCCCCGTACGTGGCATTACCTGCAACAGCCCCTGGGCGCCGGCAAAGGAGCGTGCCTTGGGGTTGAAGCGACTTTCCTGGTACATCTGCGAGGTGATCAAGCGCCAATCCAGGCCGTATTTCAGTGACTCACTCTTTACCAGATCATCATAGGGTGAAATGGCTTTACCCGAGCCGACACGATAGGCCTCATGGGTGTTGATGGTTTTTTTCTCGCGGAAATAACGATTGTAAGTGATGTTGTAATTCAGGCCCCGATACTGACGGGCGATATAGCTGTCTAGCTGCTCTTTGAGCGCCTTCTGCTCCTCCCGTAGCCCCCAGCCGATCTCCTTGGCAGGCTCGAATTCGAACAGCACGGCAATGTCTTCCCGATAGGTGGATTCCATGGCGGCGAGATGACTGTCGGCCATGGTGAGATCGTATTCGCCGTTGGCGACAGCATTGATCAGCATCTCGGTACTGGCGCCCGGCACTTCCTGAACGATGAAAGGAAAATCATTCTCCAGTAGCTGCTGCAGGGTATCGTAATAGGCAGTTTCCGGGTTGACCGCTATGGTACGGCCAGCCAGTTGGCCGATGTTTTCCAGGGGTTCTTCATCGGAACGCCCGATCAACTGCTCGTTTACCTCCAGATAACGGTCACTGAACATCCAGCCCAGCTTCTTGCGATCCTCAGTGATCGTCATTGAGGCGGCAATTACATCGCCCTCTCCCGCCTGCAACGCTGCAAACATGGCTGAAGGACTGTCGCGAACAACAACACTGACACGCAACCGGTGTTTCTTGGCAAAGTCGTTAATCAGGTCATAATCGAACCCCATCAGCTCACCACGCCACATGAAATAACTGGCAGGATTGTTGGAGGTAATGACCCGCAACACCCCCTGCTCCTTGATCGCTGACCAGTCACGCTTTTCCTGTACTTTCACAGACGACATAACCCGCTCACTGGTTATGAACTGATTGATGCGATCCAGCAGTTCGGTGCTGTCCTGCCGCACTGCCCAGGCGATGCGCCGCTTTCGATTCACCACAGGCCCAATCGCCGCATCGGCATCAGGACTGATAAGGATATCCAGCATATTGCTGTCGATAATGGTGGCGCCCAGGTCTCCGGATTCCACGCCTTCAACCAACTCCTCATCGGAGAGGTCTGCATCCAGGATTTCCACCGAGATGTTGTCGTAACGGCGCGCCAGCCTCTCTGCGGTTTCCTGGTAAGAGGTACCTTCCGGAACCGAGATAGTAAGGTTTTTCAGCTTGGCCAGGGTGATACCTGCCTGCTCTTCAGGTACGACCAGCTTTTCCTGTACGGCATTTACCGGGGTGGAAAATGCCAGACTCTTTTGACGTTCTTTGGTAACCGAATAATTGGTAACAATAATGTCGGCGACACCCGCATTGATCAAAGCGCCAAGCTCAGCAAAGCTCTCCGCATAAACCCAGCGGGGCTGCAGTCCCAGTTCCCTGGCAAAGGCCTCTGCCTGGGCCTGGTACTCTCTGGCAGGAATTCCATCCCGCGGCAACCCGGATGGCTCATCAAAGCGGGGCGCAAGCAGCCGGATATAGCCACGTTCCCGCAAAGCGGGAAGATCACCGGTTTCTTCATAGTTCTTGAAGGTGCTGACGACTTCACCAACCCCGGGCTCCTTGTCGCAACCGGCCAATAAGGAAACCAACAAATACACTGTCAAAAGAATGCTGGTTCGCATGATGTCCCCCCTTTACTGCTCTGGTTGTCATTATTGGGTCTTACAGACAGGGTAACGATTTCGAGGACGGTGGGCGATTATTTTGTCATCGCGCCATAAGAGGCATGGTGCAGCCTTGCGGCACACAATATGAGACAAAAAAAGGGGCCCGAAGGCCCCTTAGAGAAGGAGTGCTACAGTTAGAGTTGCTGCACACAGGTATCGTGTACGCGCACTTCACTATCTGCAGAAATCAGGCCACCGAATTCCAGCGCCACAGCATCAAACGCGGTAGCGTCAGCATCCACTTCAGTACCGATGAAGGTCTGTTCCGGGCCGCCCAGCAGGCCTGCAACATCCAGGGCCAGCAAGCCACCGCCAACGGTGAAGCTGTCGACTTCCACGCCATCGTCATAGAGACGGAGGGTCAGGAAATCACCAAGCACACCCAGATCCAGCAAGCCAGTATTCGGGTTACTGGTGACAAAGCCGATGTTCACCAAACCAGTGAAATTGGTATTGGTGCTCTCGGTCACGGTCAACCGGGTTCCGCCAGCGACGTTCAGGGACAGGTTCATTTCCGCGAAAGTGCCATTCATTTCATCCAGCACCAGCTCAGGGGAAACCACACCACAACCAACACATACGCCGAAGGTTTCACCGGTCGCGCCGAAATTGGCAGCAGTGAGAGGCTCGAACGGACCGCCTGCGGTGCAGCTAAAACCATCCACATCACACACATCACCAGTGCCGTCTTCATCCACATCTGACTGGTCAGCGTTGGCAGTGTTGGGGCAGTTATCACACACATCACCCACACCATCCGCATCAACATCTGCCTGATCCGGGTTCGGAGTTACCGGGCAGTTGTCATCGTCGTTGGGAATGCCATCGCCATCATCATCATCTTCACAGACATCACCAATGGTATTGGCATCCGCATCTTCCTGACCCGGGTTCGCTACCAGTGGGCAGTTGTCACAGACATCGCCGATGCCGTCACCGTCACCATCTTCCTGGCCCGGGTTCGGGATTACCGGACAGTTATCGGTGTCATCGGGGATGCCATCACCGTCTTCGTCATCGGTACAGGCGTCACCGATACCATCACCATTGGTATCAATCTGATCCGTGTTCGGGACCAAAGGACAGTTATCCTCATCATCAGGGATGGTGTCGTTGTCGGTATCGTCATCGCAGACATCACCGAGTCCATCACCGTCAATGTCGCTCTGATCAGAGTTGGGAATAGTCGGACAGTTGTCTTCATCATCAGGGATACCGTCATTGTCCTGATCGGAAATCCGGGACCCCGGGTTGTTGCCGTTACTATCGCCTTCGGCTTCACAACCGGCCAGCCCAAAGGCCAGAGTGGTTGCCAGCAGAAAAGCGAACAGCGTTTTCATATAAGTGCTCATTGCTACTCTCCTACTGCTCGCTGACGCGGAATTCCACGCGGCGGTTCATGGCACGACCGGACTGATTTTCGTTGCTGGCAATCGGCTCCAGTTCACCGTAACCGCGAGCGGTAAGGCGATCCGCGTCGATGCCCTGATCAATCAGATACTGGCGTACGGATTTGGCACGCTTGTCAGACAGACTCTCGTTGTAAGACGCTGAACCGGTGCTGTCAGTATGGCCGGCAATCTCAACATTAAAGTCTTGCTGGGCCTTCAATGCTTTGGCCACACGATTCAGAGAGGGGCCTGAGCTTGCGGTAATTTCTGCTGAATTCAGCTCAAAGTTGATGTTGTTGAAGGTGATCGTCTGATTCATGATCATACAACCATCAGAATCGACTTTGGCGCCTTCAATGGTATCCGGACACTTGTCACGGTCATCCGGCACGCCATCACCATCACTGTCCACGAAGGGTTTCTCTACGATTTTTTCAACTTCGCGGGTTTCATAGACGATCTTCTCGACTTCTACCACCTTGGTAACGCCCAGAGGAATTTCCAGGCCCAGAGAGAAGCGCCAGTCGTTGAAGCCGCCTTCGTCCTCGGAAAGGCTGCCGGAAACCCCATCAAAATCGTCATACATGTAACGGGCTTCAGCACGCAGCTTCAGGCCGTTATCGAAAATCGGCCCGGTAACCGCACCAACACCCACATTGGCATGCAAGTCGGTACCGTCATCATCATCGGGAACAACGTCATTGTAGATAGCACCGATGTTGGCAAGCACAAACGGCGTAAAGCCTTCACGATCGCCAAAGGCATAGGCGATGCCGGTGCTCAATGCATACTGGTAAAAATCCGTGCCACCCTCAACATCGGTATCAAGACCATAGGTAGCACCCTCAGTCTCCCACCACCAGTGTTCAGAGAGCTCACGGCCATAGATCAGGCTGGCACCGAGACCATTACGGGAAATTTCCCGATCCTCGTCGAGCACCAGGTAGCTTGCCATGGGCGCCAAGTACTGGCGTGTAGAGTCACCTGCCTTGTCTTCTGCCAATGCCTGGTTCGCAATGGCCACAGAAAGCGCAAGAGCTGAGAGTCGAATG
Source organism: Alcanivorax sp. (assembly GCF_014762765.1). Lineage (GTDB taxonomy): Bacteria > Pseudomonadota > Gammaproteobacteria > Pseudomonadales > Alcanivoracaceae > Alcanivorax. Next base: position 6,884 of record NZ_JABURH010000155.1, on the reverse strand, counting down.
CATCCTTTCATGATTACCCCCCTCGGGTATGATTGATCTGTGCAATTATTGAAATAGCATTGGGCGCGCTTTAAAACCATGAACGAGTGCCGTTACGTTGCTTTAATGTTGCCGAATGGTTGCTGGCACCCTATTTTGTTTCTGAGCGTATCCTTTCGTATCGAAACGAGTGAAATGGCGCCGTTTCAAGGGTTATATTTCATAACAAACCCAAATGTGGCACGATAGTACAAATTAACTGGAACGCCATTTCTCATGCGAACATTGCGCACCCGCTATCTACTGCTCTTACTCTTGTTTGTCGGCATTTTCGGTGGCCTGCTGCACACCGCCTGGCCCTTCCTGTTTTACCCCCGGCAGAACCTGTCTTTCTCTTTCCCTGTACAACCGATAGCAGCGGACGCCTCAACAGCAAAAGCAGGTATCGCTGAACGGGACATTACGCCGCCCGCCGGCATACCCAAGTTTGGTTATTCCGCGTGGGCAAAGGACGCAGACGGCTTTCGCACCCGGCTCAAGGCAAGGGCGTTCTACCTGAAAAGCCCCGGGCAGATCCCGCTTGCTATCGTACAACTGGATCTTGGCTCCGGTTCGCTGGTGCTGCGCCACCGGGTAGCAGAACTGATCGCCGATGATACCGATGTGCCTGCCCATGCCGTGACCCTGCTGGTTACCCACACCCACTCCGGTCCCGGCCAGTATCTCGGCAGCGATTTCTACAACGTGTTCGGCAGTAACCGGCCGGGCTTCGACCCGGCCCTGTTCGAGTTTCTCAGTCAACGTATTGCCGACGCCGTCATCAACGCCTATGAATCCAGGCGCGAGGCGCGCTTTGCCGTGGGTCAGAGCGATCTGTTTGGCGTTACCCGCAATCGCTCCATCGAGGCTTGGACCAACAACTTCCCTGAGCGGGATCCCACCAACGCGGATCCCATGCAGGCGGTCAACCCCACCATGACCTTGCTGCGCATTGATCAGCGCCAGGGAGACCATTTCGTACCCTCAGGCGCACTCAGCCTCTACTCAATCCACGGAACCGCCATACCGCCCTTTACCCGCCCCTACCATGCGGACGTCTGGCACTGGATCAGTGACGAACTGGAAAGCGAAATGGCCGGTAATAACCCCCAATTCATCCACGGCGCCGCCCAGGCTACCCATGCAGATAACAACCCGGCCTGGAAAGAAAATTTGCGGGGTGACCTTGAGGCCGAACGTATCGGCCGGGCACTGGGGAAACATGCGCTCAGACTTTTTGATTCTCTGGAAAGCCAGCTCACCGACAACCTGACCACCGCCATCGCCAGCCGCCAGCTGGATTTGCTCGACGACATCGATACCGGCCGCTTCGGACTTTGCGAACGAGCCATCGCCGGTGCCTCCGTCGCCGGTGCCGCCAACGGCGACGAAGTCTTCCCGGTTTCCTATCTCCCGTTTATGAAAGAAGGCTGGCCCCGCCGGGTCTTTACCGATAACTGCCAGGGCGTGAAGCAATGGATGTTGTCCAAACTGCAACTGCTGTTGCCAGCAGAACGTTTCCCCCACCAGGCCCTGTTCCAGATCGTACGCATCAACAACCTGATACTGGTTCCCCTGCCCTGGGAAATCACCCTGGAAAGCGGCAACCGGCTTCGCCAGGCGGTGGCCAGCACCCTGCCAGAAGGCACCGACTGGAAAGTGGAAATTTCCAGTCTGGCCAATGGCTACTTCGGCTATGCCGTCACTCCGGAAGAATATGCGCTGCAGTACTACGAGGGCGGTCATACTCTTTATGGGCCGCATACCCTGGATTTCCTGATTCAGCAGAGCGAAGGGCTGAGCCGGGAGCTGCAACAACAAGGTGACATTAATGACATCCCGGCCCAGCAGACTTTTTCCCTGCTCAGCCGGGAATACTTTCCTGACTCGCTGGCAGGTCCGGGCACACGGCGCTGGTTAAACGAGCCAAGGCGTCATGACGGTGATGCCACCACCGGCCCTTACTGGAGCCTGCTACTGGAAGCGGAACCGGCTAATCAGCTCACACTGGACCGCCCTCTACTGGCTGTTCACTGCGACAATGGCGTGATGATCAGCGATGACAGCGCCGAGCTACAGCTGCGGCACCAGCAAGACACGGATAAAAGACGCGGTCATTATGAGGTGCGCTGGTACCCTGCCACACCCTCTCCTTCCGGATCCTGCCGCTTTTCCGTTAGTGCCAATCAGCAGCAACCCGTGTTGTCCGCTCCCTTGCCATAGCCTGCTCAGCAAGCTGCGCTGAGTCCGCCTCGCATCTGCGATATCACTCAGCGCTTTGCCGACAACCCTGTCACAACCTCAGACGAGGTATGGCCGTTAACGGATGAGCCATGCCAATGGCACTGCTACACTGAAAACGTGCTACAAGGCACCGCTTTTTCTCCCGGAGATCTGCCATGCGCCCGCTGCTTCGCTTTCTGCTACCCGCCCTGCTCGTTGCCGGTTGTGCCAGCACTACCCAGGTGACAACCCGCTTCACCGCTGAAGGGAGCCATCCTCCCCAGGAAACACTGCTGTTGGTTGCCCATACCCCGGAAGGCAGCACCCGTGAAACCTGGGAGCTGACCTGCAAGGAAATATTTTCAAGTAGTTCGTTGACCATTTTGCTCAGCCACCAGGAATTACCGTTATGGTACGAAGGCGGAAAAAACCGCATCCTCGACTGGGCGCAGAGCAATGATGTGCAACGGGTTCTGGTGGTGGAGCTCACCCACTTGCTGATCGATGCAGCAGCACCGCCCACGGCGGGCAATCGTCTCAACCCCATGGACCAGTCCGCCGGCGAGATGAAACCGACCTGGCAAGTGGGTCTTGGCGGCGAACTGGCCCGGGAAGACGTCCCGGAGGCCCTGCGTCAACACGGCGCGGAGCTGGTCAATGCCGACGGCAAACCCCTGTGGACCGGTATCGCCACCACTCACGAAGCCAGTAACACCGTTGCCATTGCCAAGAGCCAATGTACGGCCCTGCGCAAGACACTCAAAGAACACGCATTAATACCCTGACAACGGAAAATAAAGACTATGACTGGCCCACTGAACGGACTGACCTTTATCGAACTGGCCGGCATCGGCCCCGGCCCCTTCTGCGGCATGATGCTCGCTGACATGGGCGCCACAGTGATCCGTATTGATCGCCCCGGCGGCAACCCCCACGCCGCCGTCGGCCATAGCGTGCTGTTTCGCAATCGGCAGAACCTCGCCCTGGACCTGAAAAGCCCGGCAGGCATCGAGACTGTCCTCAAGCTCTGTGAAACCGCCGACGGCCTGTTCGAAGGCTTTCGCCCGGGTGTGACCGAACGCCTCGGTATCGGCCCGGAACAATGCCTGGCCCGTAATCCGAAACTGGTGTATGGCCGCATGACGGGTTGGGGCCAGACGGGTCCGCTGGCCAAAGCGGCCGGTCACGACATGAACTACATCTCCCTGTCCGGTGCCCTTCATGCCATGGGCCGCCAGGGAGAAAAACCGGCCATTCCGCTTAACCTGGTAGGCGATTTCGGGGGTGGCGGCATGATGCTCGCCTTCGGTATGGTCTGTGCCGCCCTGGAAGCCCAGCGCTCCGGCGAGGGCCAGGTGGTCGACAGCTCCATGGTGGAAGGCTCCGCTGCCCTCATGGCCATGTTCTATGGCCTCAAGGCCCAGGGCATGTTCACCGAAAACCGCGGCACCCACATGCTCGATTCCGGTGCCCACTTTTATGAAGTCTACGAAACGGCGGACGGCAAGTTCGTGTCCATCGGTAGTATCGAACCGCAGTTCTACGCCGAACTTTGCCGCATCGCAGAGTTACCCGCCGAGGACTTTGATCAGCAGATGAACCCGGCCATGTGGCCGGAAATGAAACAAAAACTGGCGGCGGTCATCAAACAAAAGAGCCGTGATGAATGGACCGCGTTGATGGAAGGTACCGACGTGTGTTTCGCGCCGGTGCTAAGCATTGAAGAAGCGCCTTCACACCCGCATAACGTGGCAAGAGGTTCCTTTGTCACTGTTGGCAATACCGTGCAGCCGGCACCGACACCGCGCTTCTCGCGCAGCACCACCGGCGATATCAAAGCCGCAGCCAGCGCCGGAGCCGACAGTCTGGCGGTTCTCCGCCAGGCCGGTTTCAGTGAAGAACAGATCGACACATTGATCAGCAGCGGCGCAGTAAAGCAGGACTGACCTGAGCCACTGTTGGAGCCTTGCTCGCAAGGCGAAGGGTTCTATCAAGTGCTGTGCAGCCTGGACCTTCGCTTTGCGAGCAAAGCTCCAACAGCATCTTTTTCGGGGCAGCAGAGCCCCCGGCCGCAAGCCGGGGCATTCTGACTAGCGGAGGACACCATGAGTGCAGTAATACCCGGAACATCCCTGGCCATTCACCCGGAACGCTTTCCCGACCCGGTGGATGATCTGCCAACTGGCGGTATCCAGAAAGCCGTTCTGGCGGGGGGATGTTTCTGGTGCGTTGAAGCGGTCTACCTCAATCTGGATGGCGTACTCGGGGTAACCTCCGGTTATGCCGGTGGCCATGCCGCCCGTGCCAATTATGAGGCGGTCTGTACTGGTACCACCGGCCACGCGGAAGTGGTGGAAATCGAGTACGACAGCAAGGTGATCAGCTACGGACAGCTGCTCAAGGTGTTCTTCTCTGTGGCCCACGACCCCACCCAGAAAGACCGCCAGGGCAACGACCGCGGCACCCAGTATCGGTCCGCCATTTTCTATCAGAGCCCTGAAGAAAACACGGTGGCCGACGCTTATATCCAGCAGCTGGACAACGCCGGAGCCTTTACGGCCCCCATCGTGACCACTCTGGAGCCTTTGGAGACGTTCTACCGGGGTGAGGACTACCATCAGAATTTCGCCAGCCACAATCCCAACCAGGGTTATATCGTTCACGTGGCCAGGCCCAAGGTGGAAAAACTGATCCACGCCTTTCCCGACCTGCTCAAGGGGAATACGCAATGAACACAACACACTCAGCCAGCGGCCATGATCTCACTCCGCTCAGCGACGAGGAGAAACAGCAACGAGCAGAACACCTCACTGATGAGGAAAGGCGCATCCTGCTGAATCAGGGCACCGAGCCACCCTTCTGCGGTGGCCTGCTCGACAACAAGGAAAATGGCGTTTACCACTGCAAACTGTGCGAGCTGCCGCTTTTCGCCGCCAGCGCCAAATTCGAGTCGGGCACCGGCTGGCCCAGCTTCTACCAGCCCTTCGACCCTGAGCATATCCGCGAACTGCGCGACACCAGCCACGGCATGACCCGGGTGGAAATCCGCTGTGCCCGCTGCGACGGCCATCTGGGCCATGTATTCCCGGACGGTCCGCCCCCCACCGGCCTGCGGTACTGCCTGAATTCAGCGTCGATGGTGTTCAAGGCGCAGGATTGACCCACCCCATCCGTAGGTGCGAAGCGAATAACGTCGCTGGCGGCGCGATAAACCAAAACCTCAAAAGACGTATTACCACAGAGGACACAGAGATCACTGAGGAAAAGACTGTTTTTTTCTCTGTGTGCTCTGTGTCCTCTGTGGTGAAAAAGCTTTTAATCCTGGGTTAGTTATCGCGCCGCAAGCGACGCTCCTACAGCCAGCCATCCCGGCACCACAGCACCCCTGACTTGACCGCAGCGTACAGCGGCAGTTTCTGTCATTGCCTCGCGCAACACCCTGTATACCATCGGAAGTGACCCCCAAGTCACGATAATCTGGCCGCAGCCAGAGCAATGGAAATCACAGGAGGCACCATGAACGCCGCGACCCCTGCCCCGCGCCGCGAGGAAAGCGCCGAACAACGCTGGAACCGCTTTTCTGTCCTCAAGACCGGAGAGGATTACCTGGCCAGCCTGCGCAACCGCGGCACTCGCCTGTTCCTGTTCGGCGAGCTGATCGATGAGCCCGCTGACCACCCGATCATCAAACCCAGCATCAATGCCCTGCGAGCCAGTTACGATCTGGCCATTGAGGATCCGGAATTGGCCACGGCCTGGTCCCCGCTGATTGATGCACAGGTAAACCGTTTTCTGCACATCGTGGAATCGCCGGCGGACCTGGTGAAAAAGAATAAAATGCAGCGACGCATGGGCCAGATTACCGGCACCTGTTTTCAACGCTGCACTGGCCTGGACACCATCAGTGTCCTGCATTCGATCACCTACGAGATCGACGAAAAACACGGCACCCAGTATCACCATCGTTTCCTGGATTTTCTCGGTGAAGCGCAACGCAAGAATATCCTTATCGCCGCTGGCATGACCGACCCCAAAGGCGACCGCAGCAAGCGCCCTGCCCAGCAGAGCGACCCGGACATGTTCATGCGCGTGACCCGTCGCACGGAAAAGGGCATTTACGTAAAAGGCGTGAAAGCCCATATGACCGGTGGCTGGAATCAGCACTGGATCTGCGTCATGCCCACCATGAATCTGACCGAAGAGGACCGGGATTATGCGGTGGTCGGCATGATCCCCGGCGACGCGGAAGGCATCACCTACATCTACGGCCGCCAGAGCTGCGACACCCGGGCCATGGAAGGCGGCGACATCGACCAGGGCAACGCCGAATACGGCGGCCAGGAAGTGCTGGTCTACTTCGACGATGTATTCATTCCCCATGAACATGTCTTCATGGATGGCGAGTACGAGTTTGCCCAGGACATGGTCGCTCGTTTCACCGCCTACCACCGGGCCAGCTATGTATGCAAAACCGGCCTGGGGGATGTACTGGTGGGCGCCGCCGCGTCCATCGCCGAATACAACGGCCTGGAGAAAGTCAGCCATATTCGCGACAAGCTGGTGGAAATGGTGCACCTGAACGAGACCATCTACTCCTCCGGGATTGCCAGCTCCCACGAGGCAAAGCAGATGCCCAGCGGCAT
>NZ_JABURH010000021.1 GCF_014762765.1 Alcanivorax sp. | reverse complement strand
TGATCTGCGGCGATCAGGTTGAGGGTGCCTCAGAGCTGAAGTCCAAGTATGACGCTCAGGTACGTAATGACGCCGAAGCCCAACTGCTCAAGGGCTACCGGCGCCTGTCCGTTAAGCGCCGCCAAGGTCTGCTGGCTATGATTGATTAGCCTGCCTTTTTTCCGGCCAGCTTCTGGCTGAGTCCCTGTGCCGACTGCGGTTGAGCATTGCCCGGTGGGGCAGACCCTTCCGGCACGAACTCCTCCACGACCTGTAACCCTTCCTCCTCCGAGTACTCGAACTGAGTGTTGAGCAGGCCGGCATGGGCCACCTTGTCCAGCTCTGCTTGGTTGATGCCTTGGTTTTCCCTGGCCTTGGCCGTTTCTCTAGCGTAGCTGACGGCGTCCTCCATGGATTGCTCAGCGCGCAGTGCCAGATCCACGTAGTAGATTGGTGCCCGGTGGCTCTGGGTAGTGCTCTTCCCGCGCAGTTTCAATTCCAGGGGCAGGGTGGCCAGGTTGCCGCCAGAGATGGCATGGAAGTAACGCAACCTGGCTGTAAGGGTGCGGATGCTGTTGTAGCCGGTGGTCCGAAACACGAAGCAGCCCAGTTCATCCTCTTCCCCGATCCGTACGTACAGCCGCCCGTAGGGTTTGCACAGATCGTGGGCGCCGAATTCGCATAGGTCGGGTGACGGGCAAGGCAGTTGCTCCAGGCCCTGGTCGGTGCGGCGTCGACAGCTCTCACCGTCGCCACTGCACAGCGGGCGGCCACTCTTGCGCTCGAAGAAGGTGTACTCCGCCCGAAGATTCAGGTCCGGATCATTAAAGGGCAGGGTGACAGGAATGCTGCGCAGCTTCTTGCCCTGACCCTCCTGTCGCAGCGCCTCATCCAGCGGGTGCGGTAGCCAGCCCTCCCGGGTCTGGATCTGGGTAGTGATGGTGAATTGGTCGTCTTTCTCCGGCAGACGCTTGCCGTTCTTTTCCACCATGCGGCCAATACTGATACGGCCAATCACAGGGGGCGTAATGGCGAGTCCTTTGATCATGGGAATCTCCTGTTATAAAAAGCACAGCCGCCGGGCAGGGCCCGGCGTTTATGCTGTTAGGCGTGGGATATTGAGTGAGGTGATGCGAGAACGATCAGGTGGTGGCCTTGACCAGGAACCGGCGGCTGCCGGCCCGATGCTTGGGGAACTGCTGCAGTAGCGCGGGCTGAGCCTTGAGCAGGGCGTCAGTGTCGAGCACCGTACTGTCCTTGCTGCGCTTCCAGCTCACCTGGCCATCCATGAAGTAAGCCCGAGCGGCGTCACCCATGCGTTGCTGGATGCGCTGCTTGAGCCGGGCTTCCCGTTCGGCCAGACGGGCTAGGCGTTCCCGGATATCCAGCATCTCACTGAAGTCGCCGTTGAGCGCGGTGTCTTCAATGAGATCCAGGGCTTCGCCATTGTCGCGAGGGTAGAGTGCCCGCAGCGCCTGGTCGGCAGAGTCGGAGCCATCGGCGTCGGGCGGGGTGTCGGTTTCCACCAAGTGCCAGAAAGCCCGCTCCAGTTCGATCAGTTGGTTAATGACCGTCTCATCCCGCTCGATGCGATGCACCTGCAACTCCTGCCCACAGATCAGCACCGCCACGTCCGCTGCCTGCTTGCCGGTGACGGCCAGTTGATGCTGCACCTGGCACTGGATGTACTCCGGTACGCCATCGGCCCAGAGCCGGGCACCATTGAAACCGGTGGTTTTGCACTCCAGGATTTGCACTTCTGGATTCCCCACAACGGAATAATCCAGATTGGCCAGCATCCAGGACTTGTCGGTATCCGGGTGCTGGAGCACGGCATTTACCCGCCGAACCTTGTTGCCGGTGGCTTTGGCATAGGCTTCCGCCACCTTGGGTTCCAGCAGGTTGCCCCAGTACAACGGGGTATGGATGTCGTCTGGGTCGGGAGCCGGTAATAGCCCATCCCGCCCGGTCTTGATCATCCACAGCTCCAGGGGCGACTGATACGGGTTGAGCCCCACCGCCGCCGCAGCATCGCTGGCCCCGATACCTTGCTTGCGGACCTTGAGCCACTGCTCCCGGTTCATGCCCTTGGTGGACACCAGACGCAGTGCTGGACGGGATGAGGGTTTGATAGCGCGGGGCGTGCTCATGAGTGACCTCCTTCCAGTTGGGTCAGGCGTTCGGTAAAGCGATCATGGAGATTGATCAGCCGATGGGCCTGGGGCGTCTGATCCGTGGGGATCTCATGACTGCCGCCCTGGCTGAAGAAGGTGACGACCAGCTGGGTGATCATCTGTTGGATGTCGGCGTTGGGTGGCAAATTGCCGTCATTCTCGAGCAGATAGGTGCCCAGCTGTTCGCCTAGAATGGATACCACCTCGTACTCGAACACTCCAGGAAACCCTTGCGGGCCGTACCAGTAGGGTTGCACCTGTTTCCAGATATCGGGGATGAAGTCACACAGGGTGCTGATCAGTTCGATACAGCCATTACCCCAGATCTCCAGAAGCCGGGTACCGCGCTCCTTGTTCAGCATCACCCCTTCATGGAGAAAGGCGCCCCAAATGGCGGCCAGATGCGGGGAGAGGGGAGGCGCAGAGCATCTGGCTTCCGGGCCCACACGGTTATCGTGATTAGGTTCTGTCATGGTCAGGCTCCAAACAATAAAAAGCCCGACCGGCACAGAGCGGGTCGGGCTTTAGTCGAGGGAAAAGAGTGAGTCGGGGATCAGTCAGGCCACCAGTTCCAGAGTCTGGCTCAGGGCCCGCTGCTTGATCTGGGCACCCTTGCCGAACCAGGCGGAATCCAGCCGGTTGTCGGTGCTGCGGGCGCGACGTTCGTGGTCCACGAACTCGGTTACTGCATTGAGCAGTCCGTAGGCCGTGTTCTTGGCAGACGGCAGTTCCGCACCGCGACCGGCGCCGTCATACAGCGCCATGGCCTTCTTCATAGCCTGCTCGTTGGGCTTCACCAGCATGTCACCAGAGGCGTAGTTCACATCGGTGAAGACCGAGCGCATGACTTTCTCGGCGGTCTTGCGGGTGATGCGCCGCTCGCTGAGTGCCTTCAGGCGATACATGAAGTCATCCCATGCAGAGACCGAGATCCCCAGCTGCTTCTTGACGGCCTGGGCATCGAAGGTGGTGTTGTGGCGAACCTTCACCGCCTGGCCGGCACCATTGAGAGCTACCGCCAAGGTGTTATTGCACACCACCCGGATGCTGGTGAACTGGGCAGTGGTGGCCAGGGTGCCGTCACAGGCGGTGGCCAGCAGCACATAGCCGTTGGTTTGGTCGTTGCCTGCCAAGGAGCCCGTTTGCCCGGTGCGGGCCAGGGCCCACAGCTTGCGCCCCCCTTTAAGGACGCCAGCGGTTTCCAGCTCAAAGCCGGAGCGCTCGGTGAGATCCCGGTAGAACTCCAGGATCTGCCGGGGCTGAACCACCTTGAAGCGGTTACTCACTACGGACAGAGGTGCCTGATTGTCTGAGCGGAACAGCACCTTCTGATCCGGGAAGGACGAGATCTGGCCGAGGGCGCCGGCCTCGCTGCTAATGAAGCGGACAGGGGTTTCACGGATCTCCCAGTCCATGCCGGCTTTCTGCATCCAGACATTGAGGGGTTGTTGGTCAGCGAGCTGATTGCCCAGCCCGTGCCAGGGTGTACGGCCTGCATAGGCCATGCTTTCGACAAGATGTGCCATGGTAAATCTCCAAGAATAACGATGAGCCCGAAACGGGCGGATTAACAAATGAGAAGAGGGGGGGTAAGGGGTAGAGCGAAAGCGGAATAGGAAAAACTCAGAGCCAGCCACGTTGGGCCAGGCTGACCCACTCGGAGCGGGACACGACGAAGTGATCCAGTACCCGCACATCAATCAGAGCCAGAGTGTCCTTGAGCCGGGTGGTTATGGTGCGATCAGCCTGGGAGGGCTCACAGCACCCGGAGGGGTGGTTATGGGCGAAGATCACGGCAGCGGCATTGCAGGCCAGAGCCTGCTGCACCACCACACGGGGATACACCGCCGCTCCATCAATGGTGCCGTTGAACAAGGGCTCGAAACTGAGCACCTTGTGCTTGTTGTTGAGGAAGATAGCGGCAAAGACCTCGTTCTTCTCCTGGGCCAGGGCCATCTGCAGGAACTGGGCGACATCAGTGGGGGAGGTGAGTGCCTCCCGACCGGTCAGCTCATCCAGCAGAATGGTGGCCGCCGTACTGACAATCTCCTCAGGCTTAACGCAGCCCTGTACGTGGTACAGGCCCTGCTCGTTCTTTACGAAAGTGGGAATATCCA
>NZ_JABURH010000116.1:2911-4283 GCF_014762765.1 Alcanivorax sp. | reverse complement strand
CACGAGCAGCCCAATCCGCAGCTTATCCCGTCAGACGATCAGAACTCCTCAAAATCCCCGGGTGCGCTGTCATCACCGGGAATTGCATGGCGCTCCGCCGCCCAGTCGCCCAGATCAATCAGCTTGCAACGTTCGGAACAGAAGGGGCGCCAGGGGTTATTGTCCCAGCGGGTAAGGGATTTGCATTGGGGGCAGGGATAGGTACGGGTGGTGTTATCGGTATCAGACATGTTCAGAGTGCGTTGGCCATTTTTAGATAGCGTTGATGCAGGCCTGCGAGTTGCTCATGGAATGCCTGCAGCGAACCGTGATTTTCAACCACATCGTCGGCCTGGTCCAGGCGTTTGGTTCTCTCCATCTGGGCTTTCATGATCGCGGCCACTTGGCCTTCAGGAACATGGTCACGCTCCATGGTGCGCTGCACTTGCAGCTCAGCCGGTGCATCAATCACCAGAATACGGTCCACCAGGGTTTTCTGACTGGTCTCCAGCAGCAGAGGGGAAACCAGCACAGTATAGGGCGACTGACTGGCAGTAATCTGTCGTTTCAGCTCCTCACCAATGGCAGGGTGGGTAATGCCTTCGAGCACCTTAAGTGCATCCGCATCCGCAAATACGATCTCGCGCAGGGCACGACGGTCCAGAGAACCATCCTCGGTGAGTACATGGCTGCCAAAATGTTCGGCGATACGATCAAGCGCGGGCTGGCCGGGCTCTACCACTACCCGCGATGCCAGATCTGCGTCCACAATGGTGATGCCCTGTTGGGCAAGGAAATCCGTGGCAGCGGTCTTGCCACTACCAATGCCACCAGTCAGGCCGACTACGAACATGGATTCTCCAGAACGGGGTTATCAGCGCTAGAGCCCTGCTTTCAAGGCAGCACCTTCGCTTTGCAAAAGCTCCAATTGGAAATCATCAAGAGAATGTTGTCAGCTATTAACTGATCCTAAACATCCCCAGATACGAGCTGATGATGGTATCGCCCCACAGCAATGCAATCCAGCCGGCGGCGGCCAGGTAGGGGCCGAAAGGAATCTGGGTGCGTTTTTCACCGCCAAAGAGGGCGGCGAGCAAGGTGAAGACGAGACCCACCACAGAAGAAAGCAGAATAATCAGTGGTAGATACTGCCAGCCCACCCAGGCCCCGAGAGCGGCGAGCAGCTTGAAGTCGCCATAGCCCATACCTTCCTTGCCGGTGAGCAGCTTGAACAGCCAGTACACGCTCCACAGAGACAGATAGCCGGCCATGGCACCCACTACCGCATCTGGCAGAGAAACCGGCGATACACCAAGCAGCGCCGCCAGCAGACCTGCCCACAGTAATGGGTAATTCATGCTGTCCGGCAGCAGGGTGGTGTCCGCGTCAATCA
>NZ_JABURH010000116.1:0-2620 GCF_014762765.1 Alcanivorax sp. | reverse complement strand
GGAGTGACCAGATTGAAGATCCCGTCATCTTCCTCTGCGGGCAGCTCCAAAATTTCCCGTGCTTCCTGCTTCCAGCTACGCTCCATCATTACAGGCAGGCGGTAAATGACGACATTGAGAAAACTGCCAACCAGTAAACCCAGAAAAACACAAAGCCCAACCAGCAAGGTTGGGCTTGTGGAAAGTAGCTCCAGTATATTTTGCATGTATTAGCCTACAACGTTACCCAGCTGGAAGATCGGCATGTACATGGCGATGATCAGGCCGCCAATCACGACACCGAGCACAGCCATGATGAGAGGTTCCATCATGCTGGTTAGGCCATCAACGGCATTATCGACCTCATCTTCATAATAGAGCGCCACCTTTTCGAGCATGGCATCCAGGGCTCCGGACTCCTCGCCAATAGCGGTCATTTGCAGTGCCATGGCAGGGAATACGCCAGTGGATCGCATGGCAAACTGGAGCTGCTGGCCGGTAGCAACATCTTCTTTGACTTGAAATACCGCATTTCGATAGACCACATTGCCGGTGGCGCCCGCACAGGCGTCCAGAGCTTCAATCAGGGGCACGCCAGCAGAGAAGGTGGTGGAAAGAGTTCGTGCATAACGGGCGATGGTGGACTTGAAAGCCAGGTCACCCACGATGGGCATCTTCAGTATCATTCTATCAAGTGAATTGGCGAATGCAGTTGAGCGTTTTTTCAGCTGTGTGAAGCCAATAACGAAAACAATTATACCTACCAGAATGAAAAGGAAGTTTGCCTGTAGCCCCTTTGAGAGCCCGATGACAAACTGAGTGAAAGCGGGAAGCTCAGCCCCAAAGCCTGCAAACAACTCCTCAAAAACAGGCACAACTTTGAGCAATAGAATTGCAGTTACAATGACAGCTGCGCCGACAACGACCATGGGGTATTTCATGGCCTTCTTGATTTTCATCTTCAGCGCTTCACTCTTTTCCTTGTAGATGGCAACCCGGTCTAACATGGTTTCCAATGCGCCGGATTGTTCGCCGGCATCAATCAGGCTGCAATAAAGGTCGTCAAATTGGTCTGGATGCTTGGACAGCGCACCTGCGAAGTTGTTGCCTCCTTCTACGTCTACCTTGAGCTTTAAAACCAGCTCCTTCATGGATGGATTTTCTAGGCCATCTGCAACAATCTCAAATGCCTGAACAAGGGGGACGCCCGCTTTCATCATGGTGGCCATCTGGCGGGTAAAGAGGGCGATATCCATGGGCTTGATTTTTTTCTTGCCGCCCAGGTGTATTTCCCGCTTCCGAACCACTTTCCTGGCGTTGATGCCTTGTTTGCGGAGCTCCGCCTTGACCACTGAGGGGGCCTTGCCGGTTGCTTCGCCCTTGACCTTGGTGCCTTTGCGGTCTGTGCCTTCGTAGATGAAGGTAACGTTTTTCTGTGCTGCTTTGCTGGCCATAATTAATGTCCACTCGTTACACGGCTGACTTCTTCAAGGCTGGTCACGCCGTGCATGACTTTCACCAGACCTGAACGATACAGATCATTAAATCCATCCTTTCGACACTGGTCACCAATTTCCAGGGAGTTTCCTTCTTCCATGATGATGCGGGAAATGCCATCGGTAATCTTCACCACTTCGTAAATGCCCACCCGACCCTTGTAGCCGTTCTTGCATTTGTCGCAACCTTGGGGGCCGTAAACGGTAAAAGCGGATCCCAGGTCGTCATCCGTGAAGCCCATCTCCAGCAGCGATTGCTTGGGAATATCCACCTGGGTCTTGCAGTGTTCGCAAAGGCGGCGGGCCAACCGCTGGGCGATGATCAATATGACCGACGTAGCAATATTGAACGAGGGGACGCCCATGTTGCGAAGACGGGTAAGGGTTTCCGGTGCGCTGTTGGTGTGAAGGGTTGATAATACCAGGTGCCCGGTCTGCGCTGCCTTGATGGCGATGTTGGCAGTTTCCAAATCGCGGATTTCCCCCACCAGGATTACATCCGGATCCTGTCGAAGAAAAGCTCGCAGTGCAGCAGAAAAGTCCATTCCCTGCTTGGGGTTTACGTTCACCTGGTTAACGCCTTCCAGGTTGATTTCCACAGGGTCTTCAGCTGTGGAAATATTGCGCTCCGGCGTGTTGAGAATATTGACCCCGGTGTAGAGAGAAACGGTTTTCCCGGAACCAGTGGGGCCGGTTACCAGAATCATGCCCTGGGGTTTTTGCAGTGCATCCATATAGAGCTGTTTCTGGTCTTCATCGTAACCCAGTGCATCAATGCCCATCTTGGCGGATTCGGGATCAAGGATCCGCAGTACAATCTTTTCGCCGAAGAGTGTGGGGCAAGTGTTGACGCGGAAGTCGATGGCCCGGGTCTTGGAGATCTTGAGTTTGATCCGTCCATCCTGGGGAACACGCCGTTCTGAGATGTCCAGCCGTGACATGACCTTGAGGCGTGCCGAGAGCTTGCTGGCAATGTTGATCGGAGGCTTGGAGACAGTTTGCAGGATGCCGTCCTGGCGAAACCTTATCCGATAGGTTTTTTCATAGGGCTCGAAATGCAAATCTGACGTGCCGCTCTTGATGGCGTCCAGCAGCAGCTTATTGACGAACCGAACAATGGGGGCGTCGTCGGAACCGGACTTGGT
>NZ_JABURH010000089.1 GCF_014762765.1 Alcanivorax sp. | reverse complement strand
ATCGCCCTCCGGTCGATTTCCGCGCAAGCGCGGTTCGCCATGCAAGCATAGCTCCCACAGCGGCTTCGTAGAAATTGCGGACTACGAGGAACTTTCCAGTCTTTCCCTATCCAACGAGCGTAGCTCGTAGCTCGTAGCTCGTAGCTCGTAGCTCGTAGCTCGTAGCTCGTAGCTCGTAGCTCGTAGCTCCCTCCCATACCCTTCACCGCCCGGAGTTACCAGGCCTTTAGCGCCAACGTGTTGCTACTTGGCCCGACCCATCGGTCACACTGGTCAATGTGACTGAGCCCCTCCGGTCCATAATCGAGTGCAAATAGACACAACAACGAGGCGAACTCTCATGGCAAAAGATGCAGTTGGTTATGCGCTGACCGCGCTTAACCGCCTGGCCAGCTCGGAAGTGCTGGACAAGATTGGCATGCGCAAGACCGTGGAACGGCTTGCCTACACACTCACCAAAAGCGGCTTCCAGGTGCTGACCACCACGGCCCGTACGTTCAAATCCAGCAACCCGGGCAACAAACCGGAACGGCTGAATGCACCGGGCCACACCCGCGACCTTTTCGATCTGAGCGTCACTGACGAGCAGCAGATGATTCGTGACAGTGTGCAGTCCTTTGCCCGCGATGTGTTGCGTGATCAGGCAGAAGAAGCGGACGCCACCCAGAAGACCAGCGACGAGGTGATTGCCCAGGCGCTGGAACTGGGGCTCAACTATTTTGCCGTGCCGGAAGCCCTCGGCGGTGCTGCCAGCGAACGCTCCACCGTGACCAGCATGTTGGTGGCCGAAGATCTGGCCCACGGTGACATGGGACAGGCCGTGGCTATCCTTGCCCCCATGGGCGTCGCCAATGCCCTCACCCAGTGGGGAACCGCGCAACAGCAGGACAAGTACCTGAGCACCTTCGCGGAAGAGAGCCCGCCCAAGGCCACCATCGCCGTGTGCGAGCCCTACCCGCTGTTCGACCCCATGGCACTCAAGACCACCGCCCGCAAGGACGGTGACAGCTATGTCCTCAACGGGGAAAAATCCCTGGTGCCGCTGGCCGCCGAAGCAGAAATCTTTCTGGTCGCCGCCCAGGCCGATGACGGCCCCGCCGTGTTCATCGTGGAAGGTGGAAGCGAAGGGCTGGTGGCCGGCGATGATCCCTCCATGGGGATCCGCGCCAGCGGCCAGCGCCCGCTGAAGCTGGACAATGTGCGCGTGCCGGTGGAAAACCGCCTGGGTAACGGTGATTTCGATTACCGCGCCTTTGTAGATCTTGGCACCCTGGCCTGGTGTGCCCTGGCTATCGGTACCTGTCAGTCCGTGCTCGACTATGTGGTGCCCTACTGCAACGAGCGCACCGCCTTTGGCGAGCCGATCAGTTACCGCCAGGCAGTGGCGTTCATGATTGCCGACATCGCCATCGAGCTGGATTCCATGCGCATGCTCACCTACCGCGCTGCCAGCCGTGCCGAACAGGGCAAATCCTTCCAGCGCGAGGCGCACCTTGCCCGCACTCTGGTCAAGGACAAGGCGATGAAGATCGGTACTGACGGCGTGCAATTGCTGGGCGGTCACGGCTTCACCCATGAATACCCGGTGGAGCGCTGGTACCGGGATCTGCGTGCCATCGGTGTCGCCTTCGGCGGCCTGCACCTGTAAGGAGGGAGACAACCATGAATATCGAAATTCCCAAGAAGTTCAAACCCCTGATCAACAACGCTTATCAGGTGGCCCAGAGCACCCTCCGTCCGATCTCGCGCAAGTATGACCGTGGCGAGCACGAGTATCCGAAAGAGCTGGATATGCTGGCGTCGGTACTGGATGGCTTCAACGAAGGCGACCCGGCCAATTCCGCCGGCGCTGCCACCACCGGCAGCGGCAAGGTACAGGACGACGGCAGCATAAAAAATGGCGCCAATATGGGCGTTTGCCTGGGTGCCATGGAAATGTGCTACGGCGATACCGGCTTCCTGCTGGCCATGCCCCGTCAGGGCCTGGGTAATGCGGCTATCGCTGCGGTGGCCAACGATGAGCAGCTGGAGCGCTTCAAGGGCAAGTGGGCCGCCATGGCCATCACCGAACCCAGCTGCGGCTCCGATTCCGCGGCCATTCGCACTACCGCCAAAAAGGACGGCGATCACTATGTGCTGAACGGCGAGAAGATCTATGTGACCTCCGGCTCCCGGGCCGACTGTGTGGTGGTCTGGGCATCACTGGATCCGAAACTGGGCCGCGCTGCCATCAAGTCCTTTGTGGTGGACTGGGGCACCCCGGGCATGGAACTGGCCCGTCTGGAGAAGAAGCTGGGCATCCGTGCTTCCGACACGGCGGCCATTAACTTCAATGACTGCCGCGTACCGGCAGAGAACCTGCTGGGCAGCCCGGAGATCGATACCAAGAAGGGCTTTGCCGGAGTCATGGAGACCTTCGACAACACCCGCCCGCTGGTTGCCGCCATGGCCATCGGCTGCGCTAAAGCCTCCCTGGAGCGCATCAAGGAACTGCTGAAGGACAGCATGACCTATGATTACGGCAAGCCGGTGGACAACTGCTCCGCGGTGGAAGCGGAAATCTATCGCATGGAAGCGGACTGGGAAGCGGCCTACTGGCTGGCCGTAAAAGCCGCCTGGATGGCCGATAACAAGAAGGCCAACACCCTGGAAGCCTCCATCTGCAAGGCCAAGGCCGGGCGCGTGGGCAACCAGATCACCCTGCGCTGCGTGGAACTGGCCGGTAGCATCGGCTACACGGAAGACGAACTGCTGGAAAAGTGGGCTCGCGACTCGAAGATTCTGGATATCTTCGAAGGCACCCAGCAAATCCAGCAACTGGTCATTGCCCGCCGGGTACTGGGATTGAGCTCCAAGGAACTGAAATAATCCCACTCCCGGCAGTCATGCCGACCTGAAAGCCGCACCTCCGGGTGCGGCTTTTTTGTTGCGGGTCCCCGCCCTCTCCGTCCGCGCCCCATGTCTTTTCTATTACTCACAACGGCTTTTATCGGCCGAAATGCCTACTGCATAAAGAGACATAACGATGATGTTGCGGTGACATTGTCTGTGCCACCATCGAAGTCCATGGAATGTAAAAAAACACTACACCCCGGTTACAGCTTTACTGCCGTTGCACAACAGGCTCGGCTAGTGCGCCAAAGTAAGGTGTAGGTGTAACAATAAAAAAGGAAGGGATCCCCATGTCAGCACTCAAACTGCATCTGCTCGGTGCTGGTCTGGCGGGCTGTATGTTGCTCGGTCAGACAGCACACGCCAACCAGCAACAGGCCACCGTCATCCTCAGTCAGAGTTGCGAATACATGTTACTCAATAGCCGCGGCGGCATGGTGCTGGTCAAGCAACTGGACGGCGCCACCCCCGAGGCGGGCGACACCCTGAAAGGCAATATCGTCGCTGGCGACTTCACCAAATTGCAGAACACCCGGGATCAGGCGTCCATGCAAGTCTGGGTGGATCTGGTGGATCCGCACAGCAGCAAGGCCCTGAGCCAGTACGGTCGCTACTGTACCTGAGCGTAGACCCGCCTGAACGAAAAAGGCCGCCCTGTTGAGTCGGCGGCCTTGAGACAGTGCGTGCGAAAAACTCCGCCTGCACTCAGTTCCTCACGGCGTATTTACCTGCCCCCAAAAAGAAGATGGCAACCGCGGTAAACAGGAAAAAGCCCTGTAATTCCAGCGCCCAGCCTCCGGTCTTGCTCAATGCAAACAGCTCGCCCATGTGCACCAGCACCATAGCCACCAGCATATTACCGGCGATCAGCACTGCGCCAATGCGGGTATGCACCCCCAGGATCACCATCAGCGGCGCAATAATTTCACCGATAAAAACCCCATAGGCCAGAAAACCCGGCAAATTGTGAGAGGCCAGCTCCGCTGAAATCCAGCCAACGCCATGTTGCAGCTTACTGATGCCGTGCAACAGCATCAGTAACCCCAGCATCAAACGCAGTACCAGCTTGCCGATATCCGGATTGTTGACCATCTTTGCTCCCAGTGAAGAAATCGAATTGCCCGTCATTCAACCGTTTAGCCCGGTAAAAGAAAAGCGCCAGCAAGCTCGAATCGACCCCCCGCACATGGAGCTCACCGAGAGCATGCTGAACACATCGAATTATCAGAACAAAACCTGCAACAAAACTCGATTTATCCAATTTTATTTGATGATTAAATACTCCCATCACGTCTTTACCGGCACTTGATTGAAAAGGATCCCCCATGAACAACCTGCTTCGTTCCCTGACCCGTACCGACAACACGTTTGCCCCCCTGGCCCTGCGTCTGCCGGTGGCCATCATCTTCATGGCCCACGGCGCCCAGAAACTGTTTGGCTGGTTCGGAGGCCATGGACTGGAAGGCACCGGGCAGTGGATGGCGTCCATCGGCCTGGAACCTGGCTACCTGATGGCCCTGGGTGCGGGTAGCGCGGAATTCCTGGGCGGCCTGGCGCTACTGATCGGTCTGCTGACCCGCCCGGCCGCCGTGGCACTGGCCTTCACCATGATCGTGGCTATTGTCACCGTGCACATCGACAACGGTTTATTCATGAGCAACAACGGCTACGAGTTCGGTCTGGCCTTGCTAGCCGCCAGTATCTCCCTGGCCATTTCCGGTGGTGGCCGCTTCAGCGCCGACCTACCGCTCAACAAGGTCCTGCAATAAGCCCGTTGAGCTCTGTCCTGCCCCGCCCCATACTCCCGCTTTTGCGCTGGAGTATGGGATGAGCACTTTTCGTTTCTGGCAGACGCCCCGCGCCGGCAATATGGCGCGGCTGGCCCTGCACACCAGCAAGCTGCCTGCCCTGGCAGACAACCATCTTCGCATCAAGGTGCATGCCGTCGGCCTCAACTTTGCCGATATCTTTGCCCTTACTGGCCTCTATTCCGCCACCCCCCAGGGCGCCTTTACCCCCGGCCTGGAGTTTGCCGGCGAAGTACAGGAAGTCGGTCAGCAGACGCAAGGGTTTGCCGTGGGCGACCGGGTCATGGGCGTCACCCGCTTCGGTGGCTATACCACGGTTATCGACAGCGAAGCGGATTACCTGATCCCGCTACCCGCAGACTGGGACTATGCCCAGGGCGCCGCCTGGCCGGCACAGACCCTGACTGCCTGGTACGCCCTCATCCATCTTGGTGCCCTGCAAGCGGACCAGCAGGTGCTGATCCACAGCGCCGCTGGCGGCGTAGGCCTGCAGGCCATGAAACTGGTACAGGCGCTGGGCGCCCGCCCCACCGGCACGGTGGGCAGCGAAGAGAAAGCCGCCTGGCTACGGCAACAAGGGTTTCAGGATGTGCTGGTACGTGAGACAGACTTTGCCCGGCAACTGCAACGGGATGAACGACGCTTCGACCTGGTACTGGATGCCATCGGCGGCAAGGTGCAGATCGCCAGCTTCGACGCCCTCAACCCCATGGGCCGCCTGGTCGTCTTCGGTGCTGCCGAA
This sequence comes from Alcanivorax sp., assembly GCF_014762765.1. Classification (GTDB taxonomy): domain Bacteria; phylum Pseudomonadota; class Gammaproteobacteria; order Pseudomonadales; family Alcanivoracaceae; genus Alcanivorax. The sequence goes on along the minus strand of NZ_JABURH010000089.1, from coordinate 29,416 downwards.
TTCACCCCCAGTCACAACCGCCCCAACTACCTGAAAGCCGCCTGGCGCTATCTGCGCCGACCCCGCTACGACGTGATGGAGATGATCAGCAGCAACCGCTCGGTGCTGGCCTTCAACCTGATCTGGTTATGGGAACAGAAAGGCAAGATGCAGGTGCTGCTGGAAGAATTGCAGACGATTCCCCTGCCACCACCCCATGTGGGTCATCGCTTTGCCTTTGACGATGCCCATGCGGCTTTAACACTACTGCGCTCAGGACAGTCTGTAGGCAAGGTGGTGCTGGAAGCGACACCTGACCCAGCGTAGGAGCGTCGCTGGCGGCGCGATTCCAGACATGGATCAAAAGCATCTCACCACAGAGGGCACAGAGAACGCAGAGAAAAACCTGTCTTTTCCTCAGTGATCTCTGTGCCCTCTGTGGTAAATGCCGCTTTTCAGGTTTTGGGGTATCACGCCGCCAGCGACGTTATTAACTGCGCTTACCCCTTCGGGGCTGCCTTTCAGGCCTTGCTACGCTCCTACGGGAAAAGCTGGCGAATCTGTTCAATACTGGTGGGCCGCACTACCCGATCCACTTCCTTGCCGTCACGAATCAGGATCAGCGTGGGCCACAGTTTGACCCGATAGCTGCGACCCAGAGGGCGGCCGGGGCCATCGGCAATTTTTTCGTGGTGCACGTCGGCCAGGGGAGACAGTACGGTTTCGATGTCTTTCTGGGCGGCGATGCAATAGCCGCACCAGTTGGCGCCGAACTCAAGCACCCAGGTGCCCGACCGCTGTTCCACCGCGTCACGGCTGAGGGTTTCCTCTTCGTAAGTCTTCACATAACTCATTTCATAACCGCTCGCGCAGAAATTCCACAAAGGCCCGAACCTTGGCCGGGGTATGACGCCCCGGTGGGTAGACCGCGTAAATGCCACCACCAGGCAGCTCCCAGTCTGGCAGAACTCGCTGCAGAGCACCCCGCTCCAGTTCGTCAGCGGCAATGGAATCTGCCAGCACCGACAGACCCGCCTGTTGTAGCAACAACTGTTTGGTCACTGCCGTGGTATTCGCTTTCAATGCCCCCTGCATGCGCACCGTGCAACGCTCGTCTGCCCGGGAAAAAGTCCAGGTCAGTGGCGACGGTAACGGTGTAAACGTCACCCAGGGCAAGGCAGCCAGATCCCGGGGATGACTGACCGGCCCATGGTTTGCCATGAAGGCCGGCGACGCCACCAGAAACTGCTCGAACTCGCCCAGGCGAGTGGCGCGCAAGGAAGAGTCTTTCAACCAGCCCAGGCGAATGGCCAGGTCGATGCCCTCCTTGACCATGTCCGCCACGCTGTCGCCGGTGCGCAATTCAATTTCCAGTTGCGGGTGACGCTCACTGAAGGCCACCACCGCCGGAGCCACCACCTGGGCCGCGAAATCCTCCGGGGCGGTAATGCGCAGCTCCCCCTGCAGGGTCTGCTGGTCGGTTTCCACCTGATCAAGCAGGCCTTCCAACTCGGCAAACAGGGGCGTCAGCCCGGCCAGCAGCCGCTCACCGGCTTCAGTCAGGTGCACCTGGCGAGTGGTGCGGGTCACCAGCGCCACACCCAGACGCTGCTCCAGCCGCTTGATGGACAGGCTGATCTTGCTCTTGTTGCACCCCAACCGTTCCGCCGCGCCGGTAAAGCTGCCCGCCCGGGCCAGCGCCAAAAACAGGGGCAAGGCATTAAGATCGTATTCCGCTTCCACGCCGGTCTCACTGTTTAGAAATCAACAACACTGATTTACTTATTAGGCTATTTTTCCAATCAGTGCAAATCCCGATACTGAGGCTACCAAAACGAATTGAATCAGGAGTTACCCCATGAAAATTGCATTGATTGGTGCCAGCGGTTTTATCGGTTCTGCCCTGCGTGAAGAAGCCCTGCGCCGCGGCCATCAGGTGACCGCCCTGGTCAGTCACCCGAAAAAGCTGAATGCCACGGCCACCAACCTGAGCGTCAAACAGGTAGACGTACAGAACACCGCGCAACTGACTGAAGCGCTCACCGGTGCAGATGTGGTTATCAGCGCCTTCAGCGGCCACGCCCAGGACGATATCCGTGGCTATTATGTGCAGGGCGTGAAATCCATTATCGCGGCAGTGAAAGCCGCTGACGTGACTCGCCTGGTGATCGTGGGCGGGGCCGGATCCCTGCGGGTAGCGGCGGACACACTGTTGATCGATACGCCGGCCTTCCCGGAGGAGTACAAACCCACCGCTCTGGGCGCTCAGGATGCCCTGACCCTGCTGCAGGGAGAGTCAGCATTGAACTGGACCATGCTGTCGCCGGCAGCGGAAATTTTCCCCGGTGAGCGTACCGGCCAGTTCCGGCTGGGCCAGGACGATCTACTGCTGGATGACCAGGGCAACAGCCGGATTTCCGTGCAGGATTATGCGCTGGCGCTGCTGGATGAAGTGGACCATCCGCAACATGAACGTCAGCGTTTCACCCTGGCCTACTGAAAACTGAAAAGCGGAGCGGTAACAACCACCGCTCCCCTTCCGGCTTTCTTTTATGGTTAGATGCGGGGAAACGGCAGAAAACGGAAAGCCCAGTGACTGAACAACCGGTAATCACCGAGACCCGCGACGACCTTTTCATCATCACCCTCAACCGCCCTGAAAAGCGTAACGCGGTGGACCGTCCCACTGCGGATGCGTTACGTACCGCCTTCGAGACCTTTGAGCGGAATGCCGACCTCAAGGTGGCTATCCTCACCGGCGCCGGCGGCAACTTCTGTGCCGGTGCCGATCTATCCGCCCTGTCTGATCCGCAACGACGCAATGAGATCGATGAAACCGGCAGCGGCCCCGGGCCCATGGGTCCCACCCGCATGCTGCTGAGCAAACCGGTGATTGCTGCCGTGAGCGGCTTTGCCGTGGCCGGCGGCCTGGAGCTGGCGTTGCTGTGTGACTTGCGCGTGGCGGAAACGTCCGCCACTTTCGGCGTGTTCTGTCGACGCTGGGGCGTCCCCCTGATCGATGGCGGCACCGTGCGTCTGCCTCGTCTGATCGGCCACAGTCGGGCCATGGATATGATTCTGACCGGCAGGCCGGTGGCAGCCGATGAGGCCTTGCAGATCGGCCTCACCAACCGGGTGGTGGCCGATGGCACGGCACTGGATGAAGCCATTACTCTGGCCCGGCAAATCGCCGCCTTCCCGCAGCAATGCCTGCAGGCCGACCGGCTTTCTGCCTATCAACAATGGGACCTGCCCCAGGAGGAAGCCCTGCGCCGGGAAGGCGCAGGCGGCTACCCGGTAGTGTTCGAAGAAGCCATCGGTGGCGCCGAACGTTTCCGGCGAGGCGCCGGCCGGCATGGGACATTTGAAGAGTAAGACGGCGGATCCCTAGACCATCAACCGCGCAGAAATGAAACGCGGGCACAGCCTGGCAGGTTTAAACACCAGACTCGCCCGCGCTTTTTCACTTTCAACTTTGAACTTTCAACGCGACCGAATCAGCGAATCACCACAAAGAACACACCACCATTACGATTCACCCGCAACAGCAAGGTGCCATCCTTATCGCCAATGGCATTGCGCAGTTCCGCCGTGTTCACTACATCCTGGCGGTTGGCGTTGATGATCACGTCACCGCGACGCAACCCGGCTCGCCATGCGGGAGAACCCTGCTTCACATCCTCCACCAGCACGCCGCTGTCGGCATGCTGCAGTTCCCCTTTACGGAGATCCCGCAGGCTGGCGCCTTGCAGATACTTGGACACCGACTCACCGCTGGATGCCTGCTGGGTCGACTCACTGATGACCGCTGTCATCTCGCGCTTTTTGCCATCGCGCAGGACCGTCAGCGTCACCTTCTCGCCCACCGGCGCCATACCGACCTTGTTACGCAGATCCGCAGCCCGCTTCACCGGGCGGCCGTCCACGGCGATCACCACGTCACCACTCTTAATGCCGGCTTTTTCCGCCGCGCTTTCCTCCATGACCTGAGTGATGACCACCCCACTCTTGCGATTGACCCCGAAGGCTTCCGCCAGTTCACTGGTGAGGTCCTGGATGGTCACACCCAGCACGCCGCGGCGGACTTCTCCATGTTCAATCAACTGGTGCATCACGTTCTCGGCCATTTCCGTGGGAATGGCAAATCCGATCCCCACATTACCGCCGGCGGGGGCGATAATGGCGGTGTTAATGCCTACCAGTTGGCCATGCAGATTGACCAGGGCGCCACCGGAGTTACCTGGATTGATAGAAGCATCGGTCTGGATAAAGCTTTCATAGCCTTCAATGCCCAGGCCGGTCCGACCCAGCGCAGAAACAATACCGCTGGTGACAGTCTGTCCCAGTCCGAACGGATTACCGATGGCCACCACAAAATCGCCCACCCGCAAGCCGGTGGAATCGGCAATGGCAATCTGGGTGAGATCCTCAGCGGACTCCAGCTTGAGTACCGCCAGATCCACCTCCTCGTCGGTACCCACCAGCTCGGCGGACAGCTCACGGCCATCGGTGAGCGTCACCTCGATGGAGTCCGCATTCTTCACCACGTGGGCATTGGTCAGCACATAGCCTTCCTTGGCATCCACAATCACGCCGGAGCCGGCACTGGCGGCACGGCGCTCACGTTGCTGTTGCTCGGGGATATTGAAAAAACGGCGGAAGAAAGGGTCTTCCATCAGTGGATTACGGGCGGTACGGATCCGTGTTTCGATGGCGATGTTGACCACCGCCGGGGCGGTTTTTTCCAGCATCGGTGCCAATGATGGCAGCGCCTGGCCATCGCCCGTAACGGATGGTAATGCCGCCTGTGCCGACGAAAAAGTGATGACACAAAGGGCCAGCATCCAGACAACCGGTTGCAACGGATTCTTGGAATTCAACAACGTCGTTCCTCCTGTACTGAGAAAACAAACCATAAGCGGGTGACAGCCGTGGTGGCCTCCCCTCCCCCATACGGCAGATGCAGCGGCCACCAAGAGCGGATAGCAACGCCGTACTTTCTTTCTGACATTGCTTCAGGGCGACGGTTCCGAGGCAAACACTCTCACCCCGTTGTACTCGTTGGATTCTCCCAGATCCGGCCAGGTGCATGACTGCCACTGCCCCAGTAACTGGTACCCTGGCGGGTCCAGGTCTGGCACCCGGGAATCGGCCAACAGCACCCGATTCGCCTGCTGGAAGCGGGCCAGCAAGGGGAGATTCTCCCGGTCGTAGAGGATATCCGCCGCAGTCACCAGATCGGCCACCGCCAGGGCACTCTCCAGATCCTGGCTTAGCTCGATATTCACCCGGTTTTCCGCCGCATTGAGGGCGGTGGCAGTGAGTGCATCCTGATCCAGATCACAGGCAATCACCCGAGCCGCTCCGGCCATAGCCGCGGCAATCGCCACCACCCCGGAGCCGGGCCCCACATCCACCACACAGCGGTCCTGTACCCACTCGGGGTTCGCGAGCAGAAACTCTGCCAGCACCTGGCCGGACGCCCAGCAAAACGACCAGTACGGCGGTTCTTCCATAATCGCATTGACGATGTGCGGGTCCAGGGCCTGTTCGGGAAACAGCTCATCCAGCAGCCATAAGCGGATCTGTGGTGTCTTCGGCAGTGCCTGGCAGACCAGGGATACCGCCGGTAATACGCGGTGGAGCCGTTCGTGTAAGGCGTCAAGGCCTACTCTTTCCTGATTGCTTGTCATACCCTAGGGCCTTGTTTCGCCAATCCAAATCGTCCAAGAGAATAACAAAATGACCGGCAGACAGGCATGGATCGGTCTCACCGCCCTTTTTCTCACTCTGGTGAGCCCATTACAGGCACGGGAAATCTGGACCGAGGGCGTCCCCGATCCGTACTTCGAGCATTTTCTGGATTTCTACAAGGCAGATCCCAGCGCCATGGGCCGCTGGGCTTCCGGCCTGCGCAATATTTCCACCGACCAGCTGGATCGCACGCTCAAGGCCCTGGACACCACGCAGTTCACTTACCTCTACCCCATGGAGATGAAGGGCTTCGAGCTGGCGGAACATAACGGCATCCCCACCGAAGAACTGTCACTGATGGCCGTGCGCGCGGGCAAGCTGATTCCGATTCCTTTCCAGATTGACGAATTCGACAAGACCGGTCTGATCTGGATTGAGGGCCACAATGATCACAAGCCGGAAGGCGAGCCCGGTATTTTTGATGATTTCGACGAGCTGGCCTTCATGTTCCGTGACGGCGGCTGGGATCGTTTTGATCCGCAGCAACATGCGCTGAAGGAAGGCAGCATGCTGGAGGAAATTCGCCTGAATTCCCCACGCAACCAGCCCCGCTACATTTACCTGGTGCGCAATAACAGCGAACGCTCGCGGGCAGACTATGTGCAGGTGGATCTGGAAAGCGGTCGTATTGAAACCACGCTGATGCAAATGGACTACGACGCCAAGGATTTCACCCAGATCAAGGGCATGTCTCCGCGGTTGGGTCCTCACAAGGACAAGAATGTCATCGACAACATCTACGTCAACATCAGCACCGGCATTTTCAACCAGAATCTGCGCGTGGATCTGGATACCCGCAAGAACATCAAGGCCACCCCCGTCGCCGTCAAGGATGGTGCGGTGAGGGCTTCGATCCTGGTCAAGGCGCGCATCTGGTACGCCTTCATGCCAACGTTTTTCAGCCAGAAATTCCAGGTGGATTTCTACGAACAGTCAGTCACCATTCCTTCCCGCTTTGCCATTGGCAGCGTCAAGGTACTGAAATTTTTCATGATGTTCCTGCGCGAACCCCGCATCCACTTTGCCATCGACTTTCATAATCTGGATGGCGCTCGCATCACCTATGATTCCGTCTACGGCAAGGGCCAATATGGCATCGTCGATGGTGAGATGAACGATTTCGAACACACACTTGGCGCGACCCGACTCCCCGGGGACTGGCTGCATATGGATTCCAATCAGGGCTGGGAAATGTTTTTCAGCAACCATATGCCGGTAGTGCCTGATGGGTTGTTCGATGCCTTTCTCAGTGGCATGTCCATGAACATGTTCTACGAGGATGACAAGGCAAGCACCACCAAGTACGAGCGCCACCCGGGTGCCACCCCGCGGCTGGGCTTTGAGAGTGAGGGCATGCCGCGCACGGTCATTGATCTACTTGGTGCCATTCCCAAACTGGATTATCTGGATATGGACAGCCTTGGCGAGGCGATTCTGGCATTGGCAGATGCAGAGGAGGACGGCGCTTTTGACAAGTACGACGAGGTGGTCAACCAGCGCTTGAGGGAACTGAAAAAGCAAGGCCGTTTTCACTCGGTGGCCAACCTCGCCGATGCCTTTCTGGCCGACCTGAACCGGATGAATTTTTCCGGTATCGCCCGTGATGATTTCAACAGCCTGATGCGCCAGGCCATACTGGACACCACCAAGCAGGTGGATCAGGTGCGCCACGGCAAGGTCTTGCAGCGCATGGTGCAACTGGCAAAAGAACGGAACATCGATATCGCCCGCCTACGCTACGCCACCATGGACAATACCCTGTGGTTCCCGGCCTGGGTGGGAGAAGGCGGTGCCGCCGACTTCCACTGGCAGGTCAGTCATGCCCCCAGTGCTACACCTCTGGGTCCGGTGAGTGCTTCTGTCGCAACAGCGCCGTAAGGGCGGCGCTGTTCTTAACCTGCCCTTCATCGTCCAGTTCCGGGTAGGGAATCCCCTCCGCATCACAGAGACGGGCGATTTTTTCATGCCCCCAGCGAAACAGCAGCTCATGGTAGCGGTTCGGATCAATTCGCGGCTTATCATAAAACCCTTTCGCTCGGCGCTGTTCACAGGCTTCTGCCAGAATGATGGCCGCCGCCACACTCACGTTAAATGACTCCACCATCCCCATCATCGGGATGATCACATGCTGGTCCACCGCCGCCGCCGCTTCATCGCTGACACCGAATTTTTCCGTCCCTAACAGCAGGGCCGTTGGCCGGGTGTAATCAACCTCGCGGTAAGGGACGGCAGTATCGGACAGATGCGCCGCCAGTACCTGCACCCCCTGCCCCTGCAATTCACGAATCACACTGCCGCTCTCATCCCGTTTGTGCACCTTTACCCAGCGCTGGGAGCCCATGGCAGTGCCGGCGGCCATACGGGCCCGGTTATTGGGCAGGATGGCGTGCACATCAAGAATCCCCACCGCATCGCAGGTACGCACAATGGCGGCGATATTATGGGGCTTGTGGACGCCATCCATAATCACGGTAAGATCAGGCTGGCGGCGGTCCAGGGTGTCGCAGATACGACGATAACGTTCCGGGGTCATGGGCTTTCCTTATAATAGGCTGCGGATTGTATAGCCTGCGGGCAAACAGGCAAAATCTCCGGTCGGACAACCGGTTACGAGAAGCGAGGTACGAGTCGCGAAAGGCCACCTGGTTTTGCATTTCGAAACTCGGACCTCGTTACTCGCTCTGATCTTTCCCTGCCCCCGGAAAGACTGACCCCGGACAATCAATTCCGTGCATTTCAGGCACTCCCACTGCGCAACCCAATCCGCTAGGCTTGTGGCCCAGCAAACCGCAATCTACGGAGACCCCATGCCCGAACTCTCATCCCGCCGCCTGCCCCTTGACGGTGTCCGTGTTATCGAGCTGGGCCAGCTGCTGGCCGGTCCCTTTACCGGCACCCTGCTGGCCTATTTCGGTGCCGATGTGGTGAAGGTGGAGCCACCCGGTGGCGACCCCATTCGTGGCTGGCGCAAGCTGGATGAAGACGGCACCTCCTACTGGTGGCGCAGCCTGGGTCGCAACAAGAAATCGGTGACCCTGGATCTGAAATCCGATCAGGGCAAGGCGCTGGTACGCAAACTGATGGGTAACGCCGACGTGGTAATAGAGAACTTCCGCCCCGGCACCATGGAAAACTGGGGCCTGGGACCGGAAAGCTTCGCCGAGGACAATCCCGGGCTGATCTACACCCGTATCTCCGGCTATGGCCAGACCGGCCCCTACGCCAGCAAACCCGGCTATGCGTCGGTCTGCGAGGGCATCGGTGGGCTGCGTTATGTGAATGGCTTCCCCGGCGAGCGCCCGGTGCGCCCCAACCTGTCCCTGGGCGATACCATTGCCGGCCTGCACGCGGCCCTGGGAATTCTGCTGGCCCTGTTCGAGCGGCAAAAGAGCGACAAGGGCCAGGTGGTGGATGTGGCCCTGTATGAATCGGTCTTCAACCTGCTGGAGGGCGTGATCCCGGAATTCGATGGCGCCGGAGTGATTCGTGAACCGGCGGGCTCCACTGTCACCGGCATCGTCCCCACCAATACCTACCGCTGTGCGGACGGCAAGTTCGTGGTGATCGGCGGCAACGGTGATTCCATCTTCAAACGTCTGATGACCACCGCCGGGCGCCCGGACATGGCCGACAACCCGGCCATGGCCAGCAACGCCGGGCGGGTGAAAAACGAGGCAGAGATCGACACCGCCCTGGACAGTTGGTGTCGCAGTCTGCCCAGCGAGCAAGTACTGACTCTGCTGGAAAAGGCCCGGGTCCCCGCCGGCCCCATCTACTCCGTGGCCGACATGTTTAACGACCCCCATTTCCAGGCCCGGGGTCTGTTCCAGCAGGTGGAAATCAACGGCAAGCCGCTCAAGGTACCCGCCATCACTCCACGACTGGCAGACACCCCTGGCGAAACCCGCTGGCCCGGCGGTGAGGTGGGCAGTCATAACGACGCGGTATTACGCGAGGAATTGGGGCTCAGTGACGAGGAGTTTGCGGCGCTGAAGGCGGACGGGGTGATCGGGTAGTCAGTTTCAAGTTTCAAGTTTCAAGTTGCAAGAGGCAAGAGGCAAGAGGCAAGTTGCAACGCGGTTGCGGCTTTCCCTAGGGGCAAGGACGAGGGCCGCGTTCAGACGTTTTCAGGAAACACGGATGTAGGAGCGCCGCTTGAGGCGCGAATTACCCTGGCTGTTCGCGCCTCAAGCGGCGCTCCTACAGTGGCTTCGTAGAGAAGTTTTTATCTGCATTGCAGCGCGGCCACCCTGCTCTCCGTTTGGCAACGGACATCAACCGCGTTGCAACTTGCCTCTTGAAACTTGCAACTATTCACCCCGCCTCGCGCTCAACTGCGCATACAGATTATCCATCACCCGAAAGGCAATATGCCGCGCCCGATCCGTACAGGGCCCGGCGAAACGGCCTTCAAGATTGTTCATGAAATGCTGCAGCCAGCGCTCATGGTGCTCACCGGTCAGGGGCTGCTTATCATCCAGGGCACGGTGTTTGGCCATCATGTGTCGCTGGTAGTCGCGCTCACCCAACAGCATCTTGTACCAGTATTGGCAGATAGTCGGGAGATGCTGCTGCAGATTGATAGCAGCCACATCCAGGAACATGGGCGACATTACCGGGTCATCCAGCAACCGGCGATAGAAGCCATGCACCATGGCATCAATATTTTCCCGGCAATCCAGATCTGGAAGCTCGCTGTCATCCTGTCTGTGATTACCGGGCTGAAAATACTGAACTGCGGTCATTACTTCGCTTCGTTCTGGCAGGCAACAGGCTTCACGCTCGGTAAGCGTGAGGTCTGAGGCGTGGTGCGGTTATTCACCAATCAATACGGCGAGTAAGGATGTCTTTGTACATGACAAAGTCGCCCATCAGGCTGTACCAGGGATGCTTGAAGGTGGCGGGACGGTTTTTTTCGAAAAAGTAATGACCTACCCAGGCAAAGCCGTAGCCCACCACCGGCAACGCAAACAGCCACCAGGCACTCAACGCCCCGGTGATGATGGTCGCCAGCAATACCAGCAGTAGTGTGGTCCCGACCACATGCAAGCGGCGACAGGTGGGATTACCGTGCTCCTGCAGGTAATAGGGATAGAATTCGGCGAAACTCTGAAAATCGGACTGCTTGATGGTATTCACGTAACCTCCTGAAAAATGCCGCTGTTATTCTGAATATAGGCGCATCTTGATCATCCAAAGCGCGTGACACAAAGTCTTGTAACCTGCGGCTGTCATGCGCGGCTAGCTGACAGTGTAACGCAGCCTCACCCGCCGGTACGGCCAAAATATTGTGATATGACGCCATCATGATGGCACGGGCGACCATTGCAGGGGAGCCGTCTCCGTGGACAATGTCGTCCATTCACAATAAACATTATATTGATACTTATCCCGTCATTTCGGGTCCGGTTCGACTTTTTACCAGAGACTTTTATGGCTTTACGTCCCCGCATCAACCGCCTGCTCAGCAAACATGGCACCCCCATTCCCCGCAGCCTGGACGGCCTGATCCGTCAGGGGCAGGAAGCACCGCCAGAGAAAACCGGCATGGGGTCCGAACAGGTAGAAGCCATCTGGCGTGCCACCCGCAAGCTTTACCGAGGCGGCATGAGCCCGGCTATCAGCCTCTGCTTGCGTCGCCACGGCGAGATTATGCTGGACCGCAGCATCGGCTATGCGGACCCGGAGAGCCAGCGAATCATGACCCCTGACACCCCGGTCTGCCTGTTTTCCGCCTCCAAGGTGGTGGCCGCCATGATGGTCCATCATCTGGTGGAAACCGGCCAATTGGACCTGGACGACCCGGTCACCCGCTACCTGCCCAAGTACGGCCAGAACGGCAAGGGACGCACTACCATTCGCCACCTGCTGACCCATCAGGCCGGCATTCCCCGCCCGCCTGCACAGGTAGAACCGGACATCCTTTATCGCCCCCAGGAGATCATTGATCTACTCTGCGCTGCCAAACCCACAGGCCTCAACAGTCAGGCCTACCACGCCATCACCGCCGGCTTTATCCTCGGCGCCATTGTTGAGGCGGTCACCGGTGAAGATCTTAATGCCACTCTGGATCGGGTAATTCGCCAGCCCATGGGCATGAAATATTTTACCTTCGGGCAGACCGGCGATGAGCGAGCCCGGGATGTGTCCACCGGTGTGCCCATGAAACTGGTGGATCTGTTTCTGACCTATGCGGTGGGCGGCAGCATCGATGAAGTGGTGGAAGTGACAAATGATGACCGCTTTCAGGACATCATCGTGCCGGCCGGCAATCTCTACGCCACCGCCGAGGAAGCCAGCCGCTTCTTCCAGATGCTGCTCAACGATGGCCACTACCAGGGCCAGCAGATCTTCAAACCGGAAACTGTGGCTCGTGCCCTGCAACCGGCCTACCACCGCCCGCGCTTTGACCGTAGCCTGTTTCTACCACTGAATTTTTCCAGCGGCTTCATGCTCGGCAACCGGGGCATGGGCATGTTCGGCCCGGGCGCTCCCCGCGCCTTTGGTCATCTGGGCTTTATCAGTATCTATTGCTGGGCGGATCCCCAGCGGGCATTGAGCGGCGCCCTGCTGACCACCGGCAAAGGTGTGGTCGGCCCGCACCTGCCCGCCCTGTTCGGGCTGCAGCACACCATCAACCGTCATACCCGACTGCCCCAGGATGCTTCACCCATCACTGTCTGAAGGAAACGGCATACCCCGCTGACATTGGGTGCAGGTAACCACCATCCCCAGATGCCGGGCCCGCCCGGCTTCGCTGGTGACCCAGGGGCGATTGATGAAAGGTGGAAGATGGCGCACATGCTGGCGATGGCCGCATGACAGCAACATTACCCAGTCCCTGTGCTCATCCTGCGTAAAACCGGTCACCGTGGCCTGCCAGGTCATGATATCACCCAAAAAAATGCCCGCTGATGCGGGCATTTTTTCTTTCCTAGTCATTACAATCAAGCGGTTTTGAGTGCCTTGAGCCGCTTGCTCTCTGCAGAAAGTCCCATGTAGAGACTGACGCACATAAGCAGCAGGACAAAGGTAAACGGTAGCCCGGTAGCTACGGCACCAGATTGCAGGGCCTTGAGTGCTTCCTTGCCTCCGCCATACAGCAGGGCACCGGCGATAACACCCTCCATCACAGCCCAGAAAACGCGCTGTGGAACCGGTGCATCCAGCTTGCCGCCAGCGGTAATGGAGTCAATCACCAGTGAGCCGGAATCCGAGGACGTCACGAAGAACACCAATACCAGCACAATACCCAGGAACGACATGATGCTGGTAAAGGGCATGTTTTCCAGCATCTGGAACAGGGCCAGAGATGCATCACTGATGCCACCAGCCAATTCGCCAACGCCGTTAATAGCCTGATTCAGACCGGAGCCACCAAAGGCAGACATCCAGATAATGGTGATGATGGTCGGCACCAGCAGTACTGCGGTAATGAACTCACGTACCGTGCGGCCCTTGGAAATACGGGCGATAAACATGCCCACGAAGGGTGACCAGGAAATCCACCAGGCCCAGTAAAACACGGTCCAGCCGTGGAACCAGGCATCATCTTCGCGACCGATCCAGTTACTCAGCGGCACGATATTGGACAGATAATCCACAGCCGTGGTGCCAAAGCCGGTGATAATCAGTAACGTCGGGCCGGCGATAATCACGAAGAACAACAGGAAAAGCGCCAGCGTCATGTTGATATTACTGAGAATTTTCACGCCACCATCCAGACCCCGCATCACCGAGATCACCGCCACCGCTGTCACACCAAAGATAATGGCGATCTGCACATTGATGGCATTGGGCGTATCAAAAAGGAAATGCAGACCACCCGACGCCTGCTGCGCACCGAGGCCCAGAGACGTGGCCAGGCCAAAAATCGTTGCCACTACTGCCAGGGTATCAATGATATGCCCGGGCCAGCCCCAGCAGCGTTCACCCAGAATGGGATAGAAGGCAGAGCGAATGGTCAGCGGCATGCCCTTGTTATAGGAGAAGAAAGCCAGCGACAGGGCCACCACGGCATAGATCGCCCATGGATGCAGACCCCAGTGATACATGGTGGCACCCATGGCCATATGGCGGGCCTCTTCGGAACCGGCTTCCACCCCCAGCGGAGTGCCGTACCACTGGCCGTTCAGATAGGCCACCGGTTCTGCCACGCTCCAGAACATCAGGCCGATGCCCATGCCGGCGGCAAACAACATGGCAAACCAGGACAGTGTGGAGAACTCCGGTTTGGCTTTCTGGCCACCAAGACGAATCTTCCCGGTAGGCAACAACGCCAGAGCCACACAGAACAGCACAAAAATATTGCCGCTAACCATGAACAACCAGTCGAAATGCTCGATGGCCCATGCCTTGGCGCCATTAAGCATGCCGTTGGCACTCTCCGGAAACGCCAGAGTTCCTGCAACAAAGGCAATTACCAGTACGGCACTGATAAAGAAAACAGGATTGTGCAGGTCCATTCCCAGGACCTGCACATTATCCTGGCCGACATCATAGTCGGTCTCGTAATCAATACTCATCTTAGCTCCGTTATCCGTCTTGCTTTAGGGTGCGCAGTGGATGCCGCAACTTATAGCCAGTCGGTCCGGACGATGCCGGGGTTGCTTCCCCGAAACATGCACTCCTCAAAAGGCACTTCATCATCTGAACCCGAGTAGGCGGCCCCCGCAGGGCCGCTACCGGCAATCAGAAATAAAAATCAAACGAGGCGTAGACTGCCCGGAAATCCGCTTCGTAAATGTCACCATTACGATCTACATCCCCATCAGACCACAGATATTCCAGATACAGCCAGCCTGGGCCGTATTTGTAGCTCACACCGGGCGCGTAAAACTCCACATCATCGGCGTCGTTGCCGCGGGTATCAGTACTCGCCACGCCGGCATCCAGGTAATAGCTCCAACGATTCTGGTTGTAGATCAACTGAGCCATGTGAACCTGGGTTTCCACTTCTTCATCGGCGGGCGCAGCACCACCCAGAAGAAACGCATCCATACCACCGAAATCGCGCATGGTATCAATGAACTGATAACGGGCGGTGAAGTCATTCATGCTGAAGGTATAGTGCAAATTCAGCGCTTCATGATCACCTTCATCATCCCGCGCCTTGGCCTCAGCCGCTGTCAGATCCTGCAAACGCCCTTTCTGATAGGAGAGCCCTACCGTATGGCCATCCATGAAATTCCAGTCGCCATTGACCACCCCGGTCTTGATCTTGCGGTAAGAGGTAGCACTGCCCCAGTGGCCGTTATCATCCACGGTATCAGTACTGGTTTCACCCCAGTCATCCTGGTGGTAGTAGGCCACATCGTAGCTGAATGCATTCATGGCAGAGCTGAGCTTGAAGCCCACATCCATCTGGTCACCATAACCCCCAAGCACCCCTTCACCGGGCCAGAAGTTGACGGTTTTCCAGCCGAAGGGGACCTGACTTTTCCCCACCGTCAGCAAGGTATCATCATCAAATTCGTAACCGATCCATGCCTTGTGCATGGTGAATGTATCACCGGAGTTGTTGTTCGCCGGGTCGGTAAAACCACCGGTACCAATGCGACCTTCCGCACTGAAACGCCAGGGCCCATGGGAACCATCGTCATTGGCATAAACAATCAGGGCGGGGTCGGCGAAGTTACCACCGGTTGTATTATCCAGGTCTTCATCAAACGCTGAAGAAGCACCGGAAAAATCTGAATCCGTAACATATTGATAAACCCACCAGACACCGGCACTGAGCTCTGCCCCGGCATGGGCATTGAGGGGAATGGACGCAGCAAGCAAACAGCTCAAATAGCCAGTGCGCTTTGCAAAAGCACGCTTATTCATCTAATGCTCCCTTCTCTGATTTTCTTTACAGACTAAATATTGACCAAACAAAGTCAACTTACGGCGCGATTGACACCGTCTTCACAGACAGAATCGATACACCGATATGACAATACAAGGAGAGGATGACCGCACAGGGTCGGAGAACGGGCAGAAAATCAGCCCGAGAAAGACAACATACAGGTAGGTGGTTTCAATAATCTCGACACGGAGTCGTGTTTCCCCTGCTTCCCAAGAAGAAAACGCACCCTAACATATTTCTGTAGGGTGTTTTTTTACAGGCACCAAAACAAATGCAAAATTTCTGAGGAATTCCTCTGGTGGCGTTTTTTTCACAAAGCGAATAAATGAAGTCGAGGAGATACATCTTGTGAAAAAGACTCAAACAGCACCACTGAAAGAAAAAAAATGGAGCGCATTGCGCTCCATTTTTTATCGATCACTGTAACGGATCAGGACATATTGGACAGGATGGCACCTTTCACCGCATCCAGGTCCGCATCGATTGTCACCATGCGGCTGTCCTGGCATTGAGCAATGGCCGTGTCAGGGTCCTTCAGGCCGTTGCCGGTCAAGGTACAAACAATGGTAGAACCCTCCGGAATCTTGCCCGCCTTGATATCGCGCATGGCGCCACCCAGAGATGCCGCAGACGCCGGCTCACAGAAAATGCCTTCCTTTTCGGCCAGCAGCTTCTGCGCCGCCAGGATTTCCTGGTCGCTCAGCTCGTCGAACCAGCCGCCGGATTCTTCCTGCAGGGCCCAGGCCTTGTCCCAGGACTGCGGGTTACCGATACGAATCGCCGTGGCCACAGTTTCCGGCTCTTTCACCGGCCCACCACGCATGAAGGGCGCGGCGCCTTCAGCCTGATAGCCGACCATCTTCGGGGCACTGTTAACCACGCCGGCTTTCTTGTATTCGCTGTAGCCCATCCAGTGGGCGGAAATATTGCCCGCATTGCCAACCGGCAGACAGTGGAAGTCCGGGGCACGGCCCAGCTCTTCGACAATTTCAAAGGCAGCAGACTTCTGGCCCTGCAGACGATAGGGATTCACGGAGTTGACGATAGTTACCGGCGCCTTTTCCGCCACCTGCTTGACCAGCTCCATGCCCTGATCGAAGTTGCCACGGATCTGCATGATCACCGCACCATACATCATCGCCTGGGCCAGCTTGCCCATGGCGATCTTGCCTTCCGGGATCAGTACGAAAGCGGTGATGCCGGCACGGGCCGCATACGCAGCAGCAGCGGCAGAAGTGTTGCCGGTGGACGCACAGATGATGGCATTGCTGCCCTCTTCCACGGCCTTGGTCACCGCCATGGTCATGCCGCGGTCCTTGAAGGAGCCGGTGGGGTTCAGGCCTTCGTATTTGACGTAGATATCCACGTCTTTGCCCAGCATTTTAGGGATATTCTTCAGGCGGATCAGGGGCGTATTGCCCTCACCCAGGCTGATGATGGGCGTGTCATCATTCACCGGCAGGTGGTCACGATAACGGTTGATCAGGCCGGTGTAACGGTCACGAAAAGGCATGTTCAAATCTCTCTCATAAAGCGTCAGACGTCTGACGTCGGACGTCAGACTCGGTATTTCAGGCGTCCAGTGTCTCAACTCTGATACGCATTATATCGCTATCCACGGTATCCAGTGCACCGATCTTGGCCAACGCCAGGTTCATGTCACCCTCGCGGACTTCGTGGGTCATCATCACGATGGGCACCAGCCCCTGGTCCACTTCCCGCTGTATCATGGCATCAATGCTGACATTGTTGTCACTGAGGATGCGGGTCACGTCGGCCAGCACACCTTTCTTGTCCTGCACATGCAGGCGCAGGTAGAAACAACAGGACACATCGTCGATGGTCAGGATCGGCTCATCGGACATGTGGTCAGTGTGGAAGCCCAGGTACGGCACCCGCTCGTCGTGGTCCACGGTCAATGCGCGGCCCAGTTCGATGATATCGGCCACAACCGCAGAGGCTGTGGGCTCGGCACCGGCGCCGGCGCCGTAGAACATGGTAGGGCCCACGGCATCACCGTGGATCATCACCGCATTCATGACCCCGTTGACCGCCGACAGCATGGTTTCCTTGGGCACCAGGGTCGGATGCACACGCAGTTCGATGCCCTTGCCGGTGTCCTTGGCGATGCCAAGATGCTTGATGCGGTAACCGAAGTGGGCTGCGCTGGCCACATCTTCGGTGGTGATGCGGCTGATCCCTTCGGTGTAGACCTGGGAGAACTGCAGCGGAATACCGAAGGCGATGGACGCCAGAATGGTCAGTTTGTGGGCCGCGTCGATACCTTCCACGTCGAAGGTGGGGTCCGCTTCCGCATAGCCCAGCTGCTGGGCTTCGGCCAGCACGTCATTGAAGTCGCGACCGCCCTCTTCCATCTCGGTGAGGATAAAGTTGCCGGTGCCGTTGATGATGCCCGCCAGCCAGTTGATGTGGTTGGCAGCCAGCCCCTCGCCCAGGGACTTGAGGATGGGAATCCCCCCTGCCACAGAGGCCTCGAAGGCCACGTCCACGCCGTTATCCTGAGCCGCCTGGAAGATCTCGTTGCCATGCTCGGCGATCAGGGCCTTGTTGGCAGTGACAATATGCTTGCCGTTCTTGATAGCGGTCAGCACCAGCTCACGGGCAGTATCGATGCCACCGATCAGCTCTACCAGGATATCGATATCCGGATCCGTGGCCACAGCAAAGATATCCCGGGACAGGCGAATACCCTGGGTGTCACAGGCGGGGTTATCCCGGCGCGCACCGATGTGGGTGATTTCAATCGGACGTCCCACGCGGCGGGCAATATCCCGCGCATTGCGCTTGAGAACGTTGACGGTGCCTGAGCCCACAGTGCCCAGACCAGCAATACCCACCTTCACCGAATCCACAGCCTATCCTCGTTTCATTTATCAGTGTGTTGAAAAGCCCTGTCGTGACTTCCCACGCTACCCCTGCTGCCGCAAGGGCAAAATCAGCCCAGCAGGCCATCCTGGCGGAACATCTTCTTGATGCCGCGGATAGCCTGCCGGGTCCGTTGTTCGTTTTCGATCAGCCCGAACCGCACGTGATCGTCGCCGTAATCACCAAAGCCGATACCCGGGGACACCGCCACACCCGCATCGGTAAGCAGTTTCTTGGAAAACTCCAGTGACCCCATCTCCCGGTATGGCTCGGGAATTTCCGCCCAGACGAACATGGTGGCACGAGGTCTTTCCACCTGCCAACCGATCTCCGCCAGGCCGTCCACCAGCACATCCCTTCGTTTACGGTACATCTCGCAGATGTCGGCCACGCAGGTCTGATCCCCTTCCAGGGCCGCGATGGCGGCCACCTGAATCGGTGTAAAAGTACCGTAATCCAGATAGGATTTGATCCGTGCCAGGGCATGAATCAAGTCCTTGTTGCCACAGCAGAAGCCCACCCGCCAGCCGGGCATGTTATAGCTCTTGGACAGGGAGAAGAATTCTACAGCCACCTCTTTTGCCCCCTCCACTTCCAGGATGGAAGGCGCTTTGTAGCCGTCAAAGACGATATCCGCATAGGCAAGATCGTGAACCACCCAAATCTGGTGTTCACGGGCAATGGCCACCACCTTCTCGAAGAACGCCAGGTCCACGCACTGGCCGGTGGGGTTACCCGGGAAATTGAGCACCAGCATTTTCGGCTTGGGCCAGGATTCCTTGATAGCCCGCTCCAGCTCCACGAAGAAATCCACCCCTTTCACCATAGGCACGTGGCGGATATCCGCGTTGGAGATCACAAAACCATAGGGGTGGATCGGGTAACTGGGGTTGGGCACCAGCACCGTGTCTCCCGGGCCCATGGTAGCCAGCGCCAGATGCGCCAGCCCTTCCTTGGAACCGATGGTGACGATGGCCTCGGATTCCGGGTCCAGATCCACGGCATAACGGCGCTGATACCAGTCGGCAATCGCCTTGCGCAAGCGAGGAATGCCGCGGGACTGGGAATAGCGGTGGGTATCCCCCCGCTGCACCGTTTCGGTGAGCTTGTCGATGATGTGTTTCGGAGTGGGCTGATCCGGATTGCCCATGCCGAAATCGATGATGTCCTCACCCCGCGCCCGCGCTGCCTTCTTCAAGTCGCCAACGATATTGAAGACATAGGGCGGCAGACGACGAATTCGCTGGAAATCTGTTTCCACGACAACACCTTGGGTGAGGGAAAAATGAAGGCGGACACATTAACGGCGCATCTCTGCGCCGTCAATGTATTCACGCTGTATTCCCGGCCCCAAAGCGCCGGATTACGCGGGGTTCAGCCTGTCACTCGAGCCGCTCGAGAAGCTGCTCCGGGGTCACATAGCCACCCAGTTGCTCGCCGTCGATGGAGTAGATGGCCGGGGTGCCCCGTACGCCGAAGGTGTTACCCAGCTGATACTGTTCATCCACCGGTTTGGCGCACTCGGTCAGCTCGGCCTGGACCACCTCGTCTTTCAGCTTGGCATCGGTGAGCGCCTGGGCACGATCCTCTGCGCACCAGATGTGGCGCATGGCCGCCGCCGCTTCAGTGGTCGCACCACCGCGGGGGAAAGCCAGGTAGTGAACGGTAACGCCCGCGGCGTTGTACTCGTCAATATGCCGATGCAGCTTGCGACAGAAACCACAGGTAATGTCTGTGAACACATAAACCTCGGCTTTTTCGTCTTCCGCCGTGTAGGTGATCATGTCAGCCGGATCCAGTTCCTTGATACCCGCTTTGCGTACCTTCTCGAAGCGCTGCTCCGCCGGGTTCACTACCTCACCGTCCTTGATCTCCAGCAGCTTGCCGATGAGGATGTGACGGCCATCTTCGGTCATGTAAACGCTTTCGCGACCGTTTACATCCAGTTCGACCATGCCTGCCACCGGTGAAGCACGCACTTCGGTCACTTTCATGCCGTCAAAGGCGTCCTCAAAAGCGGCCTTGGCCTTGTGGCCGTTAACCGCGTCATTGCCCTTGGATTCAGAGCTTGTATCCGCGCCACAAGCCGCCATCAGCCCCGTCATCAGTAGCACCAAAAAACCTTTATTCATCTTGTCGTTACTCCTTCTGCTAACTCTTGGAACCTGCCCGGCCGGTCAGGTTCCCGAGCGGGGGTGATGTTTCTGGTACAGATCCTGTAACCGCTGCTGGGCCACATGGGTATAAATCTGGGTAGTGGACAGGTCACTGTGGCCAAGCAACAACTGCACCACCCGCAGGTCTGCCCCGTGATTCAGCAGATGGGTGGCAAACGCATGACGCAGTGTATGGGGTGAGAGTTTTTTTTCCACCCCGGCGACCATAGCCATCTGCTTGATACGATGCCAGAACGTCTGGCGGGTCATACAGGTGCCTCGTCTGCTGGGGAACAGCAGCTCCTGATTGTCCCCCAACAGCAAAGGTCGCGCCTCACGCAGATAA
Organism: Alcanivorax sp.; assembly: GCF_014762765.1. Lineage (GTDB taxonomy): Bacteria > Pseudomonadota > Gammaproteobacteria > Pseudomonadales > Alcanivoracaceae > Alcanivorax. Next base: position 8,445 of record NZ_JABURH010000089.1, on the reverse strand, counting down.
CGGGCCAGCCAGTGAAGCGCCTCTTCGCCCAGGGGAACCAGACGTTCCTTGTCGCCCTTGCCGATCACCCGCACCAACCCCTGGCGCGGGTTAATCTGGCTCTGCGTCAGGGTAACCAGTTCGGTAACCCGCAAGCCGGTAGCGTAGATCAACTCCAGCATGGCCCGGTCACGTAGGCCCAACGGGGTGGACACATCCGGCGCCGTCAGCAGCGCTTCCACATCCGCTTCGGTGAGGGTTTTCGGCAGCGGCCGGCCGGTTTTCGGTCGTTCAATCAACAGCGCCGGGTCTTCTTCAATCTGCCCTTCCCGCTTCAACCACCGGAAGAAACTCTTTACCGCCGACAATTGCCGGGCCACCGAGCGGGCACCCACCCCCTGCTGATGACGGTCCGCCAGGAATTCCAGTAGCTGGTAACGCTGACATCGCAGCAAGTTGCCATGCTGACCCTGCAGCCACACCGCCAGCTGGCGAATATCACGCCGGTAACTCTCCAGGCTGTGCTCGCTGAGCCCTTTTTCCAACCACTGCTGATCCAGCCAGCTGTCGATCAGGCGCCCATGATCATCGGTTAACTCGGTCATTTCTGAATAAGGCCCCAAACAGCAATAAAAAACAATGGGTTAAACTCAAATACAACACAGGAGCACATGAGCCTTTTACCAAAAATTACGTCCAAAAACGCGCACGGTAGACGACATGGCCGCCCTTTTGCGGCAACAATGGAGCCGCCTTACATCTGACAAACGGCTACCAAGGAGAGGAAATATGGGCATTTTATCGTGGATTGTGTTTGGCCTAATCGCCGGCATCATTGCCAAATGGATCATGCCTGGCAAGGATCCGGGAGGCTTTATCATCACTATCCTGATCGGTGTGGCCGGTGCCTTCGTGGGCGGCTGGCTGGGATCCATCACCGGCATCGGTGGCTCCATGGGCGATTTCAGCCTGGGCAGTTTTGTCACCGCCATCGTCGGTGCCCTGGTACTACTGGCGCTCTACCGGATGCTCAGGAAAGCATAAATACCCCGTGCGGCTTCACCAATGGCGAAGCCGCACCCCTACCGCGACAGCCATGATAAAACAATTAGAAGAACTCTATCGGCTCATCGGTCAGCAGATTAACGGCAGTCCCCGGCAGAAAGGCATCTTCATATGCTGGATCGGGCAGCCTATCTACTGGATCATATTCCTGGGATGCGCCGCGGGACTGACCCTTTCCGTCTTTATCGAGGGCGTCTACAACCCCCTGCTTTGGGCTGGCTTGGCGTGGGGTCTTATTGCCAGTCTGATATGGCTGGCCATCGCCCTGTTCGGCAGCCGCACGCCCATGTCCGAGAGCGGGGAAAACCGGTTTGCCAATTTCACCATCCTGCTTTTCGGCCTCAGCGGCATCGTCTCGTTGTTACTGGTAGGCCCATTCAATCTGGTTACCGGCATTGTCCTCACCGGCTGCGTCCTTATCGGCCTGCTGCTGTTTCCTGCGCCCCAGATCACCCTGGTGTTCGCCTGCTCCATGGCCGCCATACTCGCCTACGCCATCGCCGTCAGCCTGGATAGCACGCTGTATCGGCCCTTGCTTTCCCCCGTGGACTACCGCCCGGCACAGGTCTGGTATGACATGATGACCATCATGGCGGCTGGCCTGATCATCATTAAAGATTCCTTTACGGTTGCCGCACTCACGTCTACCTGGCGCCATCGGGAAGCCTCCACCTTTGACCGCTCCATACGCGACCCTCTCACCGGTGTGGTCAATCGCGGGCACTTGTTACAGACCCTCAACCAGCAACTTTCCCTGCCAGTGCGCAATCGCAAAAGCCTGGCTGTGGTGCTCATGGATGTGGACCATTTCAAACAGATCAATGACCGTTACGGCCATGCCATTGGTGACCAGGCTCTGATTCATGTTGCCGAGACGCTGCAGGACAATCTTCGCGACAATGACCTGCTGGGGCGTTACGGGGGCGAGGAGTTTCTGATGCTGCTGCCCGGGGCCACCCTGTCCCAGGCGCAAAATGTTGCCGAGCGGTGTGCCGAGGCGCTACGTCGCAACACAATGCCGATTGCCGGCTCTCCAGCCATCAAGCTCACCGCCAGTTTCGGTGTCAGCAGTACCGGGGAAGCATCTGCGATAGATGCCCATACACTGATTGAGGAAGCAGACCGGGCCATGTACACCGCAAAACACCAAGGGCGAGACCGCGTGGTGACCTATTCACGGCCGCAGTGACCCGAAGCGTACGCACCCTCTGTCCTCTGTGACAGACACAAAAAAGCCGCGCCCTTTCGGGAGCGGCTTTTTTGTGTGGAGCATTCTGTCTGGCCAGAGGTCGATTTCGCATGCCCTACAGCAAAGGCTAAACCGACATTCGCTCGCGACAGAAGATACGCGCAGGGTCTTAGCGGATTTTTTCCTTGATCCGGGCAGACTTGCCAGAGCGGTCGCGCAGGTAGTACAGCTTGGCGCGGCTTACATCACCACGACGATTCACTTCGATGGAATCGATCAGCGGGCTGTGCAGCTGGAATACACGCTCAACGCCCACACCGTGGGAGATTTTGCGAACGGTGAAGGCAGAGTTCAGGCCACGATTGCGACGTGCAATCACAACGCCCTGGAACGCCTGAAGACGCTCACGGCTACCTTCCTTTACTTTCACTTGCACGGTGACGGTGTCACCGGCGCCGAATTCCGGCAGATCGGATTTCAGCTGGGCTTCTTCGATGCCCTGGATAATCAGGTTCTTGCCACTCATGGCAGTGCTCCTAGTCTGTCGTTTTTGCTGTATGCGGCGACTGCTCGGCGATGTATTCGTCCAGCAGCTGCTGCTCTTCAACGCTCAAACCCCGCGCCCGGCGGGCTTCCAGCAGGTCGGGACGCTGTTGCCAGGTCCGTCCCAGCGCCTGTTTCAGACGCCAGCGGCGAATCAACTCGTGATTGCCGCTCAGCAGTACCGTCGGTACTGCCTGCCCGTTGTACACCTCCGGGCGGGTGTAGTGGGGGCAATCGAGCAGATGTTCGAATTCACCGGAAAACGAATCCTGCTCGGCGGAATCCTGGTGTCCCAGCACTCCGGGTAACAGTCGGCTGACCGCATCGGTCAACACCAGCGCCGGCAATTCGCCGCCGCTGAGCACGTAGTCGCCGATGGAGATCTGTTCATCCACTTCGGCCTCGAGCAAACGCTCGTCCACGCCCTCATAGCGCCCCGCCAGCAAAACCAGGCCGGGCTTTTCCGCCAACTCCGCGGCTTTCGCCTGGGTCAGCGGCTGCCCCTGGGGGGACAGATAGATCACGGTGGCCGCCGGATTGGCTGCACGGGCCGCCTGCAGGGCTTTCGCCAGCGGCTCCACCTTCATCACCATGCCTGGGCCGCCGCCAAAGGGGCGATCGTCCACGGTACGGTGACGATCTTCGGTGAAATCCCGGGGATTCACAGTGTCCAACTGCAATTGGCCGTTTTCCACCGCTCGCCGGGTCACACCGAAGTCAGTAATCGCTTTTGCCATTTCCGGGAACAGAGTTACCAGCGTTACCGAAAAAGGCATTTAAAACTCCGGATCCCAGTCCACCGTCATCCGGCCTTCGGCCAGATTCACTTCGGTGATCACATCGTCCGGCAGCCAGGGAATCAGGCGCTCGCGCCGATCCAGGCTGTTGCTGTCGCCGCGTACCGCCAGCACATCGTTGGCACCGGTTTCCAGCATTCGCACCACCTTGCCCAGGTCCATGCCGTCCACGTGATGAACGCGCAGGCCGATCAGGTCGCGCCAGTAGTACTCACCCTCCCCGGAGGTAGGGAGCAGATCACCGGGAACCCCGATTTCCTGCCCTACCAGGCTTGCCGCCGCTTCTCGATCGGTAATTCCCTCGATCTGTGCGATAAGCCCCTTGCCCTGAGGACGGAAGCCAGTGAGTTTCACCGGCTTCCAGTGGCCACCCTGTTTCAGGTGCCAAGGCTGGTAGTGCTGGAGGTTATCCATGGGATCGGTATAGGAATACACCTTTACCCAGCCCTGAATGCCGTGCACCCCGAGGATGCGACCGACCACCGCCAGCTCAGAGGACACTTGCCCTCCCCCTGCCATCAGGCTTCCTTACGGGCCTGCTTAGCCAGGGTTTTGACACGGTCAGACAGCTGCGCGCCTTTGGCAACCCAGGCGTCCAGGCTTTCCAGGTTCAGCTTGAGAGGGATTTCACCGCCGCGGGCGATGGGGTTGTAGAAACCCAGCTGCTCGATGAAACGGCCGTCACGGGCGTTACGGCTATCGGCAACAACAATGCTGTAGAACGGGCGCTTCTTGGAACCGCCACGGGCAAGACGAATAATTACCATGGTTCATTTACCTTTTATCAATCCGGTTTCCCGGCCTATCTCGTGATAAGCCATCGTATCCGCTTGAAAGCCAGCCCTGACACACAGGGAAGGCCGCGAAGGGCGCGAATTATACAGAGGGACGAGGCTGGCAACAAGCACCACGCAACACGCTTTCTACAGCGCCCCTGTAGGAGTACCTCTTGAGGTGCGAACCTCGCGCAGCGAGGACATTGCCCGCAGGGCAATCAGGGCTTGCCGAACTCGACAGGTTTCTCCCCTGGGATACACACCCTCAAGGACAGTTCGCACCTCGAGAGGTGCTCCTACAATAATATCGGGAGCCTCCCCCCCCCAAAAACGCAACGCGGGCAGAGAGGCGGCTTAACCACCCACTCTGCCCGCGTTGCAGCTTGCGGCTTGAAGCTTGCAGCTTTCTACATAGGCGGCATACCGCCCGGGCCGCCCATGCCACCCATTCCGCCAGGGCCACCGGGACCGCCGTTGCCCCCCATCATGCCTTCCATGCCCCGCATCATGTTCTTCATGCCACCCTTGGTGCGCATCTTCTTCATCATCTTGGCCATCATCTTCTGCTGTTTCATCAGACGGTTCAGGGCCGGGATATCCAGGCCGGCGCCGGCGGCAATGCGCTTCTTGCGCGACCCCTTGATCAGATCCGGGTTACGGCGCTCTTTCGGCGTCATGGAGTCGATCAGCGCTTCCATGTGTTTCATCTGCTTCATGGCCGCCGGGTCCTGGGCCGCCTGCATCATGCCGCCCATACCGGGCAGCTTGTCGAGCAGGCCCGCCATGCCCCCCATGTTGCGCATCTGCTGAAACTGGTCCTTGAGGTCCTCGAAGTCCATGGCCTTGCCTTTCTTGAACTTCTTGGCAATTTTCTCGGCCTTGGACTTGTCCAGCTTGCGCTCGGCTTCTTCCACCAGGGACAGCACGTCGCCCATGCCGAGAATCCGGCTGGCGATACGGTCCGGGTGGAACGGCTCCAGGGCATCGGTCTTCTCGCCCATGCCGATAAACTTGATCGGCTTGCCGGTAAGGTGGCGAACCGAGAGAGCGGCACCACCGCGAGAATCACCATCCGCCTTGGTCAGAATCACACCGGTGAGCGGCAGGGCTTCATTGAAGGCCTGGGCGGTATTGGCGGCATCCTGACCGGTCATGGCGTCCACCACGAACAGGGTTTCCACCGGGCTGATGGCCCCGTGCAGGCGCTTGATCTCGCTCATCATGTCTTCATCGACATGCAAACGACCGGCGGTATCGACGATCAACACATCCATGTAGCGACGACGGGCTTCTTCCAGGGCGCCGTTGGCGATGTCCACCGGGTCCTGATCGCCGGTGGAGGGGAAGAAGTTGGTCTCCACCTCCCCCGCCAGGGTTTTCAACTGCTCGATCGCCGCCGGGCGATACACGTCGGCGGATACCACCATGACCTTCTTCTTCTCGCGCTCCTGAAGGAAACGGGCGAGCTTGGCCACGGAGGTGGTCTTACCGGCACCCTGCAAACCCGCCATCAGGATAATGGCCGGCGGCTTGGTGGCCAGGTTAAGGGCGTCGTTGGCGTCGCCCATGGTATGGACCAGCTCGTCATTGACGATCTTCACGAACGCCTGGCCGGGGTTCAGGCTCTTCAGGACTTCCTGGCCAAGGGCCTTTTCCTTTACCTGTTCGACAAACTCTTTCACTACCGGCAGGGCCACATCGGCCTCCAGCAGTGCCTTGCGCACTTCGCGCAGGGTGTCGCGGATATTGTCTTCGGTCAGGGCGCCCTGACCTGCCAGGTTTTTAAGCGACGATCCCAACCGGTCGGTGAGATTCTCGAACATGGGGTTACCTCCAAATACACCGTGTCTGCGGCCAGCTTCAGCCACCGCAGGGACAGGGGCGCGATTATAGCCTTCCTTGGCCGCCAACGTCATGGGGCAGACACAGGCAGAAAATGAGAATGATTGTTGATAGTCAAGTTATGCCTATGCCAGACTTCAGCGGCCCGCCACTTTATTCGGGTAATGACGACGGATAACAACGACCTATGAACCTTTCCGTGATCAGTGGCTTTGCCGCCTTTATCCTGTACGGGGTTGCCTGCCTGATCCTTTACCGGCAGTACCGCGGACAACAGCGGCCTTCCCGGGCATCCATACTGGCACCTGGCGGCCTGGCCGTACTGGCCCATGGCCTCTGCCTTTGGCAAATCATCCTGACCCCTCAGGGGCTGCAGCTGGGCGTGTTCCCGGTGGCGTCAACAGTAGCGTTTGCAGGCGCGATCGTGGTGCTGCTCTCCAGCCTCTACCGCCCCTTCGAATGGATTTCTGCGCTGGTCTATCCGTTTGCAGCACTGACCCTCCCCGCCATGCTCTGGATCAACACCGGCTATATTGCTCATCCCCTGGCCCATGGCCTGGGTGTACATGTGCTGTTTTCCATTCTTGCTTACGCGGTGCTGGCCATCGCCGCCTGCCAGGCAGTGTTGCTGTGGGTACAGGACCGCCAGCTGAAAAGCGGCCATATTCGAGGCGTGATGCGGGTTTTCCCACCCATCCAGGTGATGGAGTCCATGCTGTTCGAAGCGATCTGGCTGGGCCAGATACTGCTCACGGTGGCGATCTTCAGCGGCTTCCTCTACGTGGATAACCTGTTCGCACAGAACCTGGCACACAAGAGCATCCTGACGCTGGTGTCCTGGGTGGTATTCGCGATCCTGCTGACCGGCCGTTATTTGCGCGGCTGGCGGGGGCGTACCGCCATTCGCTTTACCCTCAGCGGTTTTGCTGTGTTGCTGGTGGCTTTCTTCGGCAGCCAGTTGGTGCTGGAATTCATTCTCAAGCGGTGAGGCAGCAACAAGCTTCAAGCCACAAGCTGCAACGCGGGCTGGGCCGTGCTGATCGGATAGTGCCTTGCCCGCGTTTTTATAAAAGCTGTCCGTAGGAGCGTCGCTCGCGGCGCGATTCGGCGTTGATTGTGGCAACGCATTGCTGGGAAACCTGTCGAGCTCTGATATTCCTGATCGCCCTGCGGGCGATTTCCGCGCAAGCGCGGTTCGCACCTCAAGAGGTGTTATTCGCTGCGCTCACCCTTCGGGCCGCACGGAACTACATGCGTTACTCCGCTACGCTCCGTTCCTACAGCGGCTTCTTAGAAATGGCGGGCGAGGTTGGTGATATTCCCCACTCTTTCCTGCCCCAACAAGCGAAGCGCGTTGCTTGACACCCCCAACCCCCAGCCCGAACAATAGCGGGCCGAATTGCGGATAAACGACTTTTCCTTTGGATACCTACTCTGACGGGTGGCTGATAGGCGCCCTGATTGCCCTGATTCTTGGCTCTGCCTTCTTCTCAAGCAGTGAAACCGGCATGGTGGCGATCAACCGCTACCGTCTGCGTCACCTGGCCCGTCAGGGCCACAAGGCCGCCTCCCGGGTAGAGGGCCTACTCAAGCGTACCGACCGGCTGCTGTCTGTCATCCTGATCGGCAACAATTTCGTTAACAACTTCGCCGCCACCGTGGCCGCCATTCTGGCGATCCGCTGGCTGGGCGACAGCGGCGCCGCCGTCGCGCCGGTGGTAATCACCATCATCATGCTGGTGTTTGCCGAAATAACCCCGAAGACCTACGCGGCCATGAAACCGGAACGGGTCGCCTTCCCGGCCAGCGTGCTGCTGAAACCCTTGCAGGTCCTGCTGGCGCCCCTGGTGTGGATGGTCAACGGCGTCAGCATGATGCTGCTGCGGCTGGGCGGCATTCGTCCCAATGATCAGGACGACGATCACCTGAGTCCGGAAGAGCTGCGCACCGTGGTGAACGAGGCCGGCGGCCTGATTCCGGAAAATCACCAGAAGATGTTGCTCAATATCCTCGACCTGGAAACAGTGACAGTGGAAGACATCATGGTGCCCCGTAACGAAATGGTGGGCATTGATCTCGAGGATGACATGCACGACATCCTCACCACCCTGCGCTCCAGCCAGCACACTCGCCTGCCGGTATTCAATGGCGACCCGAACAACATGATTGGCCTGCTGCACCTGCGCAAGCTGAGCCGTTTGCTGCTCAAGGAAGACATCAACAAGGCGGAGCTGATGCAGCACACGGTGGAGCC
>NZ_JABURH010000044.1 GCF_014762765.1 Alcanivorax sp. | reverse complement strand
TCATGACCGAGGTCAGCTACCCGGAGCCTCGCGCCGAGGCGGATGAGACCATCCGTGCCTTTGGCATGGCCATTATCAATACCATTCGCGAACTGTTGCCATTGAACCCGCTCTATAATGAGGGACTGCGCCACTATCTGCAGAACTTTTCCCCCAGTGAGCCCTCACCGCTCACCGACTTTGCAGCGGCGTTGACCAGCGCCAACGGTTCGGAGCTACAGACCATTCTGGAAACCGTGCCGTTGAAACCGCGCATGGAAAAAGTGCTTACGCTGGTCAAGAAAGAACTGGAGGTGGCCCGGCTACAGAGCCAGATTTCCGAAGAGGTCAACGAGAAGGTCAGCCAGCACCAGCGCGATTTCTTCCTGCGTGAACAGCTCAAGATCATCCAGCGTGAACTGGGACTGAGCAAGGACGACAAGACCGCCGAAGCGGAGGAATTCCGCGAACGCATGAGCGCCCTGTCGCCGCCGGAATCCGTACAGAAACGTTTTGACGACGAGCTACAGAAGCTATCGGTACTGGAAACCGGCTCACCGGAATATGGCGTCACCCGCAACTACCTGGACTGGCTCACCAATGTGCCCTGGGGCCAGTACAGCGACGACAATCTGGATCTGCAACACGCCCGGGAAATTCTCGAGGCACACCACAGCGGCCTGGATGATGTGAAGGACCGGATTGTGGAATTCCTGGCTGTAGGTGCACTACGTGGCGAGGTCAAAGGCTCCATTATCCTGCTGGTGGGGCCACCCGGTGTGGGCAAGACCAGTATCGGAAAATCCGTCGCAGATGCCCTGGACCGCAAATTCTACCGATTCAGCCTGGGCGGCATGCGCGACGAAGCCGAGATCAAGGGCCACCGGCGCACCTACATCGGTGCCATGCCCGGCAAACTGGTGCAGGCACTCAAGGAAGCCGGCACCGCCAATCCGGTGATCATGCTCGACGAGGTGGACAAACTGGGCCAGTCTTTTCAGGGTGACCCGGCCTCGGCCCTGCTGGAAGTACTGGATCCAGAACAGAACCAGGACTTTCTCGACCACTACCTGGATGAACGGCTGGACCTGAGCCATGCATTGTTCATCTGCACCGCCAACACGCTGGATAGCATTCCCGGCCCCTTGCTGGACCGCATGGAAATCATTCGCCTGTCCGGTTATATCACCGAGGAAAAAGTGCAGATCGCACGCCAGCACCTTTGGCCCCGAGCTCTTGAGCGGGCGGGTGTGAAAGCAAGCCAGCTGCGCATCAGCGACAGTGCATTGCGCCAGATCGTCGAAGGCTATGCCCGCGAAGCCGGGGTGCGTAACCTGGAAAAACAGCTCAACAAGATCATCCGCAAGGCCGCAGTAAAACTGCTGGCCGGGGACAAGAAACTGAGTATCTCCGGCAAGAACCTGGCGGATTTCCTGGGCCAGCCCTACTTCCAGACCGAGAAGACCCAGCGCGGTGTGGGCGTGGTCACCGGCCTGGCCTGGACCGCCATGGGTGGAGCCACGCTCTCAGTAGAAGCCAGCCAGGTACACAGCAAACAACGAGGTTTCAAGCTCACTGGTCAGTTGGGCGATGTGATGAAGGAATCCGCGGAGATTGCCTACAGTTATGTAGCCAGTCACCTGAAGGATTACGGTCTCAGTGAAGAGCGACTGGATGAGGCCTTTCTCCATATCCATGTGCCGGAAGGGGCGACTCCCAAGGACGGCCCCAGTGCCGGCATCACCATGGCCAGTGCCCTGCTGTCGCTGCTACTGAAAAAGCGCTTGCCGCGCAAGGTCGCCATGACCGGTGAGTTGACGCTTACCGGTCAGGTGTTGGCCGTGGGAGGCATCCGCGAAAAAGTGATCGCCGCGCGGCGGGTAGGTATCCGTGAAGTCATTCTGCCGGAGGCCTGTCAGCGGGATTTCGATGAGCTGCCCGAATACCTGAAAGACGGCCTCACTGTACATTTTGCCAAGCAGTATGACGATGTCTTTGAGATTCTCTGGGGAAAATAAGTGGCGAGAAGCGAGTAATGCATAGCGAAAGGCAAAACCGGGCCGGTGCTTCGTCACTCGACACTTGCGACTCCCTACGGCGAATTGCCTCATGAGTTCCCTCGTCGACAAACCCTACTATATCGTGCCCACCTGCCATGAGCGGGTGGGCACGATCTACAGGGATGATCACATCCTGTTGATCAACAAACCTGCCTACCTGCTCAGTGTGCCAGGGCGTGCCCCGGAAAATCAGGATTGCGCCATTCGACGGCTGGCACGAAAGGACCCGGATATACGGCTAGTGCACCGACTGGATCTGGACACCTCGGGCATCATGGTCTTTGCCCTCACCCGTCAGGCGCAGAGCCAGCTCAGCCGGCTGTTCCAACAACGCACGGTGAAGAAGCGTTATCAGGCGGTGGTACATGGTCTGGTGGAAAAGGAGAGTGGCAGCATCGAACTGCCATTGATCGCAGACTGGCCCAACCGCCCTCTGCAGAAGGTCTGCTACGAGACCGGTAAGCCCGCCCTGACCCATTACCAGGTGCTGGAACGGGACGAAGTCCACAACCGCACCCGGCTGGCGTTAAGTCCGGTCACCGGCCGTAGCCATCAACTGCGCATTCACTGCCGGGAGCTTGGCCACCCCATCATCGGCTGCGACATGTATGCGCCGCCGGAGATTGAGGCACTAAGCCCGAGATTGCTGCTGCACGCCCAATGGTTAGCCTTCAACCACCCGCTGACCGGGCTCTGGCAGGAATTCTCCTCACCCTGCCCGTTCTGAGGCGACCCAATCGCTGCACCCTACGGTTAATCCCAATCGTCGCCGTAATCGTGGAGCAACTCTTCGCCGGGCTTGATGGACTTCAGGGCCACCACGGTCAGGTCGTCATAGTAAGCTACGTTGGGCTTCTTGCCGTGGTTGATGAAACGCAGATCGCAGAGTACCCGGTAGCGTTCATTGCCTTCGTCATCCAGCGATAACACGTAGGGGCCATCTTTCTTGGCTACCTTGGTTTTACACAAACCCAGCTCGGTATCTTTCTTGATTGGCTGGGTGGCAAACAAACCACGACCATGGACGGCGCTGTGGCGCACTTCCAGTAAATCGTCACGCAGATAGGGTTTTGACATTTTTTCGCACTTTACGTTACTGACACAGCCATGGCATCTTGCCAGAAAAGCGGTAACAGTTGAAAAATTCGATGCAAGGGATGCATGTCATGGGTTTTGCCGATTTTCCGTTTGAATCGCGTTACGTCACGGTGAATGGCCACCGCCTTCACTATATTGATGAAGGTGAAGGACCGGTACTACTGTTCATCCATGGCAACCCCACTTCCAGTTATCTGTGGCGCAACGTGATCAAGCCGCTTCGCGGTCAGTATCGCTGCATCGCCCTGGACCTGATCGGATTCGGCAACAGTGACCAGCCCGATATCGATTACCGTTTTCTGACCCATTACCGCTACCTGGAAGACTTTGTTGCCGCGCTGAATCTCTCCGACATTACCCTGGTACTGCACGACTGGGGTGGCCCGCTGGGCTTTCGGCTGGCGCAACAGCAGCCGCACACCATCAGCCGCCTGTGTTTTATGGAAACCTTCCCGTTCACCTTTGACTGGGATGAGTTCCCCCTGCCCCTGCGGCCCCTGTTTTTTGCCTTCCGGCAGGAACGGCTGGGGCGTTTTCTGATTATCAACCGCAATCTGTTTGTCAGGATGGTGCTGCCTTTCGGCGTCATCCGTCATTTGCCTCGTAGCGTCAGGCGCATCTACCAACGGCCTTTTCGCCAGCGCGAATCCCGCTACCCGGTGTATGTCTGGCCCAACCAGCTACCGATAAACGATCGCCAGGATGAGACCTGGCGGGCCATCGAGGACATTGAGAAGGGGCTGGGCAGCATGCCCCAGCCAATGCTGCTGTTGCGGTTTCGCCCGGGGGCCGTACTCGGCCCGGCGCGGATTCGCTGGTTGCTGGAACAGATTCCCAATCTGGATATTTCCGATTGCGGACGCGGGCTCCACTATGTGCAGGAAGACAACCCGCAAGCCATCGCAGAGGCAATCCAGCACTGGGTGCACCCCATGAGCGAGAAAGACGCAGAGCGACAGGATGCGGCGGCAGGCCCACACCGCCATGAGTCCGATAGTTATGCGGGGAAATTGACCTGGTACTACGGTGAAAGCCGCTATGGCAATGCCCTGGTCGCTGAGTCCACCCACGGTCTGATTCACTTCGATTTCTGCGACGACAAGGACCAGGCCCAGACCAGACTGCAACAACGCTTTCCTGACGCCAGCCTCACCGAACAACCC
>NZ_JABURH010000137.1:32632-35457 GCF_014762765.1 Alcanivorax sp. | reverse complement strand
TCAGCTGGTCGTAGCCGCGCTGCAGGAAGGTGGAGTAGATCGCCACCACCGGTTTCTGGTTTTCGCAGGCCAGGCCGCCGGCCAGCGTTACCGCGTGTTGTTCGCAGATCGCCACGTCATGAAAGCGGTCCGGGAAGCGCTGGCTGAATTCCACCATGCCGGAGCCTTCGCACATGGCCGGGGTAATGCCCACCAGGCGCTTGTCCTGCTCCGCCATGTCACACAGCCATTGGCCAAAGATGTCCTGGTACTTGGGTTTCTTGGGCTGGCTGGGGACGGCCACCTGAACCTTGGGTTTGGGTTCGATCTTGTTGATGGCGTGGTAGCCCACCGGGTCCGCTTCGGCGGGGGCGAAGCCCTTGCCCTTGGTGGTGTAGATATGCAGTAACTGTGGCCCTTCCAGGGCGCGCATGTTGCCCAGGGTGCGCACCAGTTCGTCCACATTGTGGCCGTCGATGGGGCCGATGTAGTTGAAGCCGATGGCTTCAAACAACATGTCCGGGCTCACCATGTTCTTCATGCTTTCTTCCGTGCGGCGGATAAAATCCCAGGCCGCCGGCATGGTGGAGAGCACCTTCTTGCCCCCTTCGCGCAGGGCGATATAGCTCTTGCTGGCCCAGATGCGCGCAAAGTAGTTGGACAGGCCGCCCACATTGTGGGAAATCGACATGTTGTTGTCGTTGAGGATCACCAGCAGATTGGAGCGGGTGTGTGCCGCGTGGCTCATGGCTTCGAAAGCCTGGCCGGCAGTCATGGCGCCGTCGCCGATGATAGCCACAGCACGGCGGTCGCTGCCCGCCATTTCCGCGCCCAACGCCATGCCAAGGGCTGCGCTGATGGAGGTGGAGGAGTGGCCCACACCGAAGGTGTCGTATTCGGATTCACTGCGCTTGGGGAAACCTGACAGGCCGTCCTGCTGACGGATACTGGTGATGCCCTCGCGGCGGCCAGTGAGAATCTTGTGCGGGTAACACTGGTGGCCCACATCCCACACCAGCCGGTCATCCGGGGTGTTGTACAGATAATGGAGGGCCACGGTCAGTTCCACCACGCCCAGGCCGGCACCGAAGTGGCCGCCGCATTGGCCCACTGCGTAGAGCAGATATTCACGCAGTTCGTCCACCACCTGCTCCAGCCGGGAGGCTGGCAGCCGTCGTAACTCGGCGGGGCTGGTCAGCGTGTCCAGCAGCGGAGTGGCCGGGCGGGTCAGCGGGATTTGCGTAAATGTCTTGGGCATAGAGGTATGTAGCCTGAAATACACGGCGAAATGATGAGTGCCTAGTATACCTTCACCGGGCGTCAGGCGTCAGTGATCGCGGGAGATGATGTATTGTGCTAATTGTTGCAATGGTTGGGCGCGTTCTCCATACCCGGCCAGGGCCTGCTGAGCTTTCTCACACAACTCCTGGGCCCGCTGCTGGCTCTGTTCCAGGCCGAGCAGGGACGGAAAAGTGCTTTTCTGCAGTTTCTGGTCAGAGCCGGAGGGCTTGCCCAACTGTTCGGTGCCGGCGGTGATATCGAGAATGTCGTCCTGGATCTGGAAGGCCAGACCGACGGCATCGCCGAACCGGTTCAAATCATCGAGTAGCATGGCATTATCCACTTCGGCGGCGAAGTAGCCCAGTTGCAGGCTGGCGGTGATCAGTCGACCGGTCTTCAGATAATGCATTTCTTCCAGTGCCGCCACGGTCTGCTGCTGGCCCTGGGCGAGCATGTCCTGCATCTGGCCGGCGGCCATGCCGTCCACGCCAGCGGCCTGGCACAGGTGGCGAATCATGGCGATGCGGGTCTCGGCGCGGTAATGGCCGCTGTTGGCCAGCAATTCGAAAGCACGGGTATGCAGGGTGTCGCCGGCCAGGATGGCAGTGGCCTCGTCGAACGCCTTGTGGCAGGTGGGTTGGCCCCGGCGCAGGTCGTCGTCATCCATGGCCGGCAGGTCGTCGTGGACCAGCGAGTAGGCATGAATCAGCTCCACGGCGGCGGCGGGTACATCGGCCCGGCCCGGTTCGGCGCCAGCCAGCTGGGCGGCGCCATAGACCAGCAGGGGGCGGATACGCTTGCCGCCGCTAAGGGCCGCATAGCGCATGGCCTGGCTCAGCCGTGGAGCGGCACTGGCGGCAGGGACAAAGGTGTCCAGCGCCTGTTCCAATCGGGCCCGGCTGGTCTCGCCGAGCTGGTCCAGGGCGGGGAAGTTACTGGCCATTATCTTCACCGGCAAAAGGAGCCGGCTCGGCGTCAGTGTTCTGCTCCAGCAGAATACGTACCTTCTGCTCCGCCTGCTGCAGGGCCTGCTGGCACTCCCGGGACAGGCGAACCCCCTCTTCAAAGGCTTTCAGGGATTCTTCCAGGGTCAGGTCACCGGATTCCATCCGTTCCACCAGGGATTCCAGATTGTCCAGTGAGGTTTCCAGCGCGGGGGCTGCCTGCTTTGCCATGGGTATCTCCTAGCCTGAGTATGTCACCAAAACGCGCTGAGCTATTCACAGGTGCGATGATAGCAGTCAGAAAGGCAATTTGGGCGTTCTGGGTCAGTGCATCCGGCGGGAACAGTAATGCACAGGCGGTGGTGAATCAATTGCTATCTGCCCGCCTGCGGGGCCTTGAGGCACCATTGTTCGATTTTTTTGATGGGTTGCAAGTGGCTGATAATGAAGGGGTAAACCCGGGCTTTCAGAAGCGGGGGAGAATTGATTCCAAATGGTTCTAAACAGGGGGTTCCGGTGCCGATGGCGGCCTGCTTATAGTGAAAGACCCGCCGGAGGCCGCAGGCAGCTTCTTCCTCTGATCTCCTAAGCTATGGCGTTTAGTCTGCGTCACCGGCGGGG
>NZ_JABURH010000137.1:2728-32373 GCF_014762765.1 Alcanivorax sp. | reverse complement strand
AAGCTGTCCGAATTGGGGGTGTAGATGGCGTAGCCCAGCTCCTCATAGAAATATTCGGCGAAGAACTTGAGCGCCTCCGTGTGCTGGTAGTCCATGCCCACATGGACGGAATCCCCCTGGAAAAAGGCTTCTCCTTCCCCGTCGGTTTCTTCCCCCTGGGCGTACATGGCCTTGAAGGTGTACTTGTTCCAGCTGTAGGAGCCGTACAGGTTGTAGGTGATGGGATCCTCATCGACGGTGACGCTGCTGTGGGAAAGCAGCTGTTCCACCTTGGCGGCAAAACGCCAGGGGCCGGTGGTGTAGGTGGCCGAAGCGCCGACCTGGTCCGGACGGTCACCGGAGTCCTGTTCGGTATCCTGGTAGGCCGCTGCCAGGGTCAGGTTGTCCGCTGACCAGGACAGGGCGTATTGCATGGTATCCAGGTAGCTGGTGCCCGCTTCGTCTGTCATGTCCACTCCGGAGACCGTGGCGGTGACCCCTGCCATACTCGGCGAGGTATAGGTCAGGGCGTCGCGGCGGAAGGCTGCCTGGGTGGCAAAACCGGAGTAGAACGAACTGAAGAAGTCCACCGGGTATGCCACGTTGTTGTAGTAGGCAAGCCATTGGGTACCCACCGTCACGCTGCCGAATTGATCATGGGCTGCAGAAATCGTGGCCACGCGGGGCATGCTGTTGTTGTCTTCTTTATAGAGTTCATGAAAAAAGGTGGGATCCTCGGCACGCAGGCGGGCTGAGTTGATCGGAAATTCCAGGGTTGCAGTAATATCCACGTTGTCGAAGTCGTTGTAGCTGGCGTTGACGCCGAGCCGCGAATAGGCGTCGCGCAGGCCGGTATAGGAGTCGTCTTCTCCGGGCTGGGCTTCATCCACGGAAACCGCTTCTGCCTGGATGCGCAACGAACCGTAGGGGGTCACCGTCAGTTCCGCATTGGCTGGCAGGGCTGCCATGCCTGTGAGCAGCGCCGCGCTGAACGGCAGAGTGTATGGGTATTTCATCCTTGATCTCCCTTCGTTTATTTCAAATTCAAACAATCAGAACCGGGCATGGCGCCAAGCTGGCCACCCGCTGGGACACGCTGCCCAGGAAGTAGCCGTCCACATCGCCGCTAGTGCCCCGTGACCCCATCACGATCAGGTCTACGTTGTTGTCCTTGGCAAAACGGATAATGGCTCGGGAGGGTCTGCCTCCCTTGACGAAGGCTCTCACCTGTTCGGCACCGGCGTCGGAAGCCAGCTGCTTTGCCTGGTCTGCCACCGAAGAGGCATATTCCTTCAGCGCATCATCCGGCAACTGCACATCGTTGGGGCGAACCATGGACAGGGATGCCTCGAACAGGCTGTGGTGTTTGAAGACGCAGAGCAGATACAGCTCGGCATCGTTGTCTTGCTGAAGCCTGGCGGCATGGTCCAGGGCCTTGAGAGAGCCCTGGGAGCCATCCACGGGAACCAGAATCCTTTGATACATAACTGCCTCCTTGCGGGTTGTTATTCCGCGCTTGAATCAGTCGAAGACCAGATCTCGCAGGCACAGGGCGATTTGTGGGAACACAATGACCAGCAAGGTGGCTGCCAGCAGCATGATGACAAAAGGCGGCGTGCCCCGTATCACTTCCCAGTAAGGGCGTTTGAAAATGGCAATGGCGGTAAAGATGTCGCAGCCAAAGGGCGGTGTCGCTGAACCGACCGCCACCATCATGGTAATCAGTATTCCCACATGCACAGGATCCAGTCCGGCGGAGGCAACCGCCGGTGCAAAAATAGGAGTGAGAACCAGGATTACCACGATGGGATCTACAAACATGCAGGCAATAAAGAAGGCTACAGCAATGGCCATCAATACACCGAACGGGCCTGCTTCATTGATCCCCAGGGCGCCGAGCAGGGTCTGCGGAATCTGGGCAAAGGAGATGATCCAGGAGAAGCCATTCCCCACTGCTACCAGAATGAACACCACAGCAGTGATCAGTCCGGTGGACTTGGCGATAGCATAAATATCCATGGCTTTGAGGGAGCGGAAAATTGCGAATTCCAGGACTACCGCATACAGCACGCAGGCTGCGGCCGCTTCCGTGGGGCTGAAAATGCCGCCGTATATGCCGCCGACAATAATCACTGGAAAACCCAGCGGCCAGAGCGCCTTGCGTACTGAGATAAACCGTTCGTTCCAGCTTGCCTTGGGTTCGGTGGGGACTTTCTTGGTATGAGCGTAGATCACACAGTAGGCGGAAAACATCAGCAGGATCAGAAGGCCTGGCCCAATCCCAGAGATAAACAATTCGGCAATGGAGGTGCCGGTGATTACGCCGTAGATAATCATGCCAATACTGGGAGGAATCAGAAAGGCAATGTCACTGGCGTTGATGATCAATGCCAGGGTAAAGGAATCCTTGTAACCGGATTCCAGCATGCGTGGGCGTAGCGGCGAACCCACTGCAACAACGGTGGCCTGAGTAGAACCGGAAACGGCGCCGAACAAGGTGCAGGAGGCCGCAGTACTGACTGCCAGGCCGCCTTTGATGTGGCCGATAAAAGCCATCACCATATTAACCAGACGATTGGCAGATTGTCCGCGGGTCATGATATCAGCGGCCAGAATGAACATCGGGACGGCAATAAGTGCAGTGGGGCGAATGCCGGCCAACATTTGCTGGATGAAGAAATCCATTCGGTCGAAGCCGTCGAACATCATCACGAAGCCGACCACGGCGCCGATGATCAGAGGAACCATCATCGGAAACCCGAATAACAACAGCACCAGCATGACGAGAAACATGATCCAGGCCATCATCAGTCAGATCTCCGTTTCCTGTTCGTCGTACCCATCCAGAACGGTGGTGGACAGATAGACGTCCCGGGAAAAAATATTTTTGATCCCGGCCATGAAGTACTGAATGCCTGTAACGGTGAGTCCCACCGGTACCCATAGATAAATCAGATAAATGGGAAAACCCAGAGTGGGCAGCACCCGGCCGCTGCTGTATACCGAATAGATATAGCTGACTGAATACCAGCAAAGGAAAAACATGATCGCGGAGGTGACGAAGCTGATCAGAATCATCATTAGCCGGCGAACGTTTGTGGGGAAGATATCGTAAATGGCGGACATGCGAATATGTCGGCCATGACGGGCCGCATAGCCCAGGCCGGCAAACGTGATCATGACGATCAGTATGCGATTGAGTTCTTCAGAAAAATGCAGACTTTCGCCAAGGACGAAACGGCCCACCACGTTGGCTACCGTATTGATGGCCATGAGCAAAACGCCTGTGGCGAGGATGACGGCTTCGACTTTGGCGATGCCGTTGTCCAGGGTGCCGAGAAAGCCTGGCAGGGTGGACTTCTGCGGTGATGGAGCCCCATCGTTCATGATAGCGTCCTTCTGCAATTGCCGGTTGAACGGATCATCCTGATCCGCGCCCCCGGCTTGTAGTGATTCTGGTGCTGCCGGGGAACCCCGTGGAATCCTGTACTGCTATTCAGGGTTCCGGAATTGGTCAGTCGCCGGGAGCCGACCGCAGAGCTGTTCGGCCCCGGCGTGGTGATACCTGTTATTCTTTTTCAATGGTTTCAAGGTCAGCCTTGAACTGCTCAAGCAATTCGGCGCCGCTCTCGCCGGTCATTTCCACAAACCGGTTTTCTACCTGCGGAGCCCGCTCCCGGAATGCCTGGCGCTGTTCTTTGGTCAGACGGGTAACGGTAACCTCGTCACTGTCCTCAAGAATCTTGTCGAGCATTTTTTCGCCAAGACCGGGCACGTAGTCTGCAATATGTTCAAAGGCATGGTCGGTGGCATTGCGAACCAGCTCTTTATCTTCCTCAGACAAGCCGTTGAAGAATTCCTGGTTGGCCATCATGGCCGTGGTGAACTGGTTATGACCGGTGAAAATCAGGTTCGGCGACACTTCATAGAGCCCGCCGGACTGGATCCAGAAAATTGGGTTTTCCTGGCCCTGAATGATATTGGTCTGCAGGGCTCCGTACACTTCACCCCAGGGCAATGGGGTCGGAGTCGCGCCAAAGGCCTGATAGGTCTCGGAAAGCAGCGGGTTGGTCATGGTGCGGATGTTCTTGCCCTGTAAATCTTCCGGGGAGGTGATCGGCTCATCGGCAGTAATCACCACTTCCCCTTCCGGATACATGGTCAGCAGTTCCAGGCCCTGTTCAGCGTAGAGCTTGGGGAACATCTCGTTAATGGCCTTGCTTTCCTCAAAGAAGGTGACAACCTTTTCGGATTCCACCGGTAGCAGATAAGGGATAAAGAAAATTTGTGCTTCGGGTATCAGGGACCCGGTAAAACCCGGTGACTGATTGACGAACTGCAGCACGCCGGCCTGGGTCAGTTCCATGATGTCATCGGATTCGCCCAATTCACCAAAGCGGTGGATTTGAACCGTATGTGCCGAGTTTTCCTCAATGTATTCCTTGAACTTGTGTGCGAAAACATCCTGCACATCACCTTCGTATTCTTCGTGGGCATAGCGCCAGTTCTGTCCCTGTGCTTCGGCGCTGGCGGCGGGTTCGTCAGCGTTATCGCTGCATGCTGCCAGTGACGCCATCATCACCGTGGCTGCGACGGCGCCTGCTAGTGATCGAATGGTCATTGTCTACCCTCATGATCTGGTTCACGGAAAAGTCCCTCACGTAATGCCCGTAAAATCTTCCATTTTTCACGAACATTGTGGTCCACCTTCGCAAAGGAAAACCTGAAGTGCAAGAAACCGGGTCTCGTTTATAACCGGTGCATTATTCGTTTTGCGCAACGGAACCACGGTTGATGAGGTGCGCCTTTGGGCTGTTTTCTGGCTTCGGGCTTTCGGTAATGCTGGTGTGGGATCGATGGCGATAGACAAACTCACGGGGAGCCGCCGGTGCTTTCTGTTAGAATCTGCGCCATGAAATTGATTCTTGCTCCCATGGAGGGGCTGGCGGATTTCTGGGTTCGCCAGGCCCTTACCGACGTGGGGCATTACGACTGGTGTGTCAGCGAGTTTGTCCGCGTCAGCGAGCTGTTGCTGCCACCCAAGGTGTTCTATCGCTGGTGCCCGGAGCTCAAACATGGCTCGCGCACCCGGGCGGGCACCCCTGTGCATGTGCAATTGTTGGGCTCGGATCCGGCCTGCATGGCAGAGAATGCGGCCAGGGCGGTGGAGCTGGGGGCGCCTGCCATCGACCTGAATTTCGGCTGCCCGGCCAAGACCGTCAATCGCCATCGCGGTGGTGCCGTGTTGCTGGACGAGCCGGAGCTTGTGCACGCGGTCACGGCGGCGGTGCGCCGCGCCGTGCCGCCGTCCATTACCGTGTCGGTGAAGATGCGTCTGGGCAACGAAGAGGATGCGCTGGCGCTGGACAATGCCCGGGGGGTGGAAGCTGCCGGGGCTGCCTGGCTGACGGTACATGGTCGGACCAAGCGCCAGGGTTACCGCCCGCCAGCCTACTGGGATCGCATCGGCCACATCCGCGAGGCGGTGTCACTGCCGGTGATTGCCAATGGGGAAATCTGGACACCGGAAGATGCGCGGCGTTGCCAGCTGGAAAGCGGTTGTGCAGATTTGATGATAGGCCGTGGCGCGGTGGCTGACCCCTGGTTGGTCAGCGCCTTGCGGGATGGGCGCGCCACTCGGTGGGAGGATATTCCGCCGGTATTGAGTCGGTTCCTGGCCGATGTGATCGGCACGGGTACCGATGCCCAGGTGGCGGGGCGGGTCAAGCAGTGGCTCAGTTATCTGCGTCGGCAGTGGCCCCAGGCCGGTGTGCTGCTGGAGCAGATCAAGCGCGAATCCGACCCTCAGGCTATGGCGCCGTTTCTGGCGGCGCCGCAGCAGGAGGTGTCAGCGTAAAGGGTTGAAACGGCGGCAGGACGAAAAAATCACCGCCGTGACGGTCTGCCATGGCACGGAAGGATGCATCAAGATCATCCAGGGCCCAGGGCAGTGGCGCCACGTCTTCACGCAGTTCCGCGAAAAAATCATCCCAATGCACGGGAATTACCGTGTGCGCCCCCACCGCCTGAGCGGTTTCCTCCATGAAGGCCTGCTGGTAGGCCTCACTCTGCTTGCCCAGGCTGGCGCTGGCCAGTAGTGCATAATCTGCCTGGTAGCGATCCAGTTCCCCGGGCTGCATGCCCGCGCTTCCCTGAATCAACAGGCTGCCGGCCGGGTGGCTGACCACAAGTCCGTAGCTGGTTCCCTCTTCCCAGTCTCCCAGCGGGGCCGGAGGGGTCACCGGTTCGGTGATCTCGCCCTTGCCGGTCCAGTTTTCGATGGCCTTGGGCAGGGGCACGTGGCCGGCGGGGACAAAGTGGAGTGTAAAGTCTCCGAACCGGTAGGGGGCGTGGGTCTGTACCGTGGTGATGCGGTCCTCCGGCAGGCCCCCGCCGCGACCAACCATGGCGGTGGAGGCAGAGCCCAGCAGTTGCGCGCCGGTACGCTGGGCCACCAGGGGCGAATCCATGGCATGGTCGAAATGGGAGTGCAGTACCGGTATGGCGTCCAGCTTGCTGATGCCTGCCTGTTTCAGGGCGTTATCAATACGTTCCTGATTGGGCTCTATCAAGCCAAACAGCTCGGGGATGCTCACCCGGGAAAAGTAGCCGTCGGTGAGCAAGTGGGTGGTGCCGTCGCTGATCAGCACGGTGCTGGTGCCGAGAAAGGTAAGGGTAACCTCTCCCGGTTGTGCTGGAGGTTGGGTTTCGGCAACGGGCCAGTGATCCCGGGAGGGGGCCAACTGGAATGACACAGTGATAGCAATCGCCGCTATCAGAAGGGCGCCGATCATCCATCGCGCAATTTTCATGAGACATCCAATGTTGTTCTGTTTTCAGGCCGTTCCGGGCCAAGTGGCGCATTTTAACGAAAAACCTGCATTCTGACAGGGAAACTAGCGCGATAGATGGCGCTATTTTGCAAAGTTCGCATGATTTGTGGGGCGTCAGCCATATCGTCCCCCATCCGGTCCGGTCTCCCGGGACTTCGACTAAAGTCATACTGTGCCGACAATGTCCTTTGGCTAGTCTTGGTACAAGCCCGATTCCCCCGTGGGAACCGGCTATTTGTAACGAGGACGCAGAGGGACGAGTAATGAAAGAAGAAAATGCCCGCGCCTATTGGGCTGCCAACCTGCGATTGATTCTGACCTACCTGGCTGTCTGGTTCGCCGTCTCCTATGGCTGCGGAATCCTGCTGGTGGATGAACTCAATCAAATTCAGTTTTTCGGATTCAAACTGGGTTTCTGGTTTGCGCAGCAGGGAGCTATCTATGTGTTCCTGGTGCTGATCATCATGTATGCGCGATCCATGAACAAGCTGGATCGTAAATTCGACGTCCACGAAGACTGAGAGGGGTAAGATTATGGATGTTCAAACACTCACCTATCTCTTTGTGGGCGGTTCCTTTGCGCTCTACATCGGGATTGCGATCTGGTCACGAGCCGGGTCAACCAAAGACTTTTACGTGGCCGGTGGCGGTGTGTCTCCCATTGCCAACGGCGCGGCTACGGCAGCGGACTGGATGTCCGCAGCCTCTTTTATTTCCATGGCGGGGATTATTGCCTACTCCGGTTATGACGCCTCGGTCT
Organism: Alcanivorax sp.; assembly: GCF_014762765.1. Classification (GTDB taxonomy): domain Bacteria; phylum Pseudomonadota; class Gammaproteobacteria; order Pseudomonadales; family Alcanivoracaceae; genus Alcanivorax. The sequence continues at coordinate 24,801 of NZ_JABURH010000137.1, read as the reverse complement.
ACCTGATGGGGTGGACGGGGGGATATGTGTTGCTGGCCATGTTGCTGGCGCCCTACCTGCGCAAGTTTGGCAAGTTCACGGTGCCGGATTTTATCGGTGATCGTTACTACTCGAATGTGGCGCGAACCGTGGCCGTGATCTGTGTGATCTTCGTGTCCTTTACCTATGTAGCCGGGCAGATGCGCGGCACCGGTATCGTGTTTGCCCGTTTCCTGGAAGTGAATGTGAATACCGGGGTGGTGATCGGTATGGCCATCGTGTTCTTCTATGCGGTACTCGGTGGCATGAAAGGGATTACCTACACCCAGGTGGCCCAGTATTGTGTGCTCATCTTCGCCTTCCTGGTGCCGGCGGTCTTCCTGTCCATCATGATGACTGGCCATGTGCTGCCGCAGACGGGTTTCGGTGCCACCGTGCTGGACGCGGCCGGTAACGATTCCGGTGTCTATCTGCTCAACAAACTGGATCAGGTGGTTACGGATCTGGGCTTTACCGAATATACCGATGGCTCCAAGTCCACCATTGATGTGTTCTTTATTGCGGCTGCGCTGATGTGTGGCACCGCCGGTCTGCCTCACGTGATCGTGCGTTTCTTCACCGTGCCGCGGGTAAAGGATGCCCGTATCAGTGCCGGCTGGGCGCTGTTTTTCATTGCCCTGCTTTACACCTCTGCCCCGGCGGTCGGTGCCTTTGCCCGCCTCAACCTGATCGATACGGTTCACCAGACCCAGTACGAAGAACTGCCGGAATGGTTCTACAACTGGGAGAACTCCGGGCTGATCGGCTGGATGGACAAGAATGGTGATGGTGCGGTGCAGATGAGTGCTGGCGCACCCTTTGAAGGCAAGCCCACGTTCGCGGGCAGCCGTGATGAAGCTCAGGGTAGTTACGGCGAGCGCGTTCTCACCAATACACCGACTGACAACGATGCGGAGGTGTATATCGATCGCGACATCATCGTGCTGGCCAACCCGGAAATCGGTAACCTGCCGGCCTGGGTGATCGCCCTGGTGGCGGCCGGTGGCGTGGCAGCGGCATTGTCTACAGCGGCGGGGCTGTTGCTGGTGATTTCCAGTGCCATTTCCCATGACCTGCTGAAGAAGACCCTGAAGCCTGATATCACCGAGAAGCAGGAGCTGCTGGCGGCCCGTGGGGCGGCGGTGGTGGCAATCTGTATCGCCGGCTACTTCGGTATCAATCCGCCGGGCTTCGTGGCCCAGGTGGTGGCGTTCGCCTTCGGGCTGGCGGCGGCGAGTTTCTTCCCGGTCATCCTCATGGGCATTTTCTACAAGCGCATGAACAAGGAAGGGGCCATTGCCGGCATGCTTACCGGGCTTGCCTTCACTTTCTGCTACATCGTCTACTTCAAGTTCGTGTCCCCGGACCTGAACAGTGCCGAGCACTGGCTACTGGGCGTGTCTCCGGAAGGTATTGGTACCGTCGGCATGCTGCTCAACTTTATCGTGGCCTTTACCGTCTCCCGGGTTACCGCACCGCCGCCGGAGCACATCCAGCACATCGTGGAAGATATTCGTGTTCCGCGAGGCGCCGGGGAAGCTGTGGCGCACTAAAGAAAGGCGTTGAGCTAAGCCGGTGTGGAAGCAGTCAGTCCGCACCGGTTTTGCGCTTTCTGAAACAAGAGAGGAGAGTTAAAAGTTGAAAGTTTAAAGTTTAAACGCGGGCACGGCATTTCTGTTACTGCCGCGCCATCTCCGCGCTTTTACACTTTGAACTTTCACCTTTTCACTAACCGGTCCGCCGCCATGATTGAACAGGAACTTGATCAGTATCCGTTCAGCCTGCTGGGAACAGCGGGCCGGCATCGCCTGCATCAGGGGACAGATCTGGCCTATTACGAACCCGGGGATATTATCCTGGAAGCGGCCAGCCCCAGTGACCACGTTTATGTGGTTCACAAGGGCAGCGTGGCAGAGCTGGATGTGAAGGCACCGGACGGGCGAAGCCAGGTGGGGGTGTATGCCGCCGGTGATCTGTTCGGAGCTATCAGTGTACTCAACGGCAAAAGCCGTTACCGGTTTCGCGCCGAGCAGCAGACCCTCTGCCATCTTATCCCCGCCGCCCTGTTTCTGGAGCTGTGCGACAGTGAGCCGGAGTTCGGCCGTTTTTTCCGCCAGACGCTGGCGGAAAAAAGTCAGCGCCTGGCGGAGCGACGGGAAGGGGGCGTCACCCTGGCCGGCTTCATGCTGGCGCGGGTGGATCAGTGCATGCGCGAGCCACTGGTTATGGCAGCGAATGCCTCCCTGCGGGATGCGGTGACGGCGCTCAAGCAACATGGCGTGGACAGCGTGCTGATCCACAGTGATGACGGCTTTGCCATTGTCACCAAAACCGATCTGCTGACCGCCCTGGTGCTCAACGAGCAAAGTGCCGATACCCCGCTGGACGCGGCGGCAGAGCGGCAACTTGTCACCGTTCGCCCGGACGATTATCTGTTCACCGCGCTGACAAGCATGACGCGCCACAAGGTGGCACGGGTGGTAGTGATGGCGGGCGAGCAGGCGGTGGGTGTGGTGGAGCTCACCGATGTGCTCAGTTTCTTTTCCAGCCGCTCCTATGTGGTGGGTCTGGAAATCGAGAAGGCCGAATCCCTGGACGAGTTACGGCTTGCCAGTGAACGGTTGCCGGAACTGGTGGAAGCGCTGATGGCCCAGGGCGTGAAAATGCGCTTTGCCATGGAGCTTCTGGCTGCCCTTAACGGGCGCATCATGGCCAAGGCGTTTGACATGGTTGTGCCGCCTGAACAGCACCAGGCCTGTCTGATCATCATGGGCAGTGAAGGGCGCGGGGAGCAGATTCTGAAAACCGACCAGGACAATGGTCTGATCCTGGCGGATGATCAACACTGGCCCCGCTGCGAAACCGATGCACGGCGTTTTTCAGAAACCCTGCTGACCCTGGGCTATCCCCCCTGTCCTGGCAAGGTGATGGTGTCCAACCCGGAGTGGGTGGGTAGCCTGAGTCAGTGGCAGCGACGCATCCATGGCTGGGCGGCGGATGTGGGGGGCGAGGGACTGATCCGCATTACCACCCTGGTGGACGCCCATTGCGTGGCCGGGGATAACCGCTTGCTGGATAGCGTGCGCACGGCACTGTTCGACCGTTGCAGCGATGATGATCTTTTCATGGCCCATTTTGCCCGGCCGGTCCTGCAATTTGCCACGCCATTGAACCTGTTCGGTTCCCTGAAAAAGCCCCAGCACGGTATCGATATCAAGAAAGGGGCATTGTTCCCGGTGGTCCACGGCGTGCGTGCCCTGGCCCTGCAGCAACGGATTGTGGAGACCTCCACCCTGGCTCGGCTGGAAAAACTGGTGGCATTGAAGGTGCTGCAGCCCGGCTTTGCCGAAGACCTGGGCGAAGCCATGGAGTTGTTCAGTGAGCTACGCCTGAATCACCAGCTCGAACATCTGCATGGTGATGCCATGAATATTCCCGATAACCATATTGTGGTACAGCGGCTGTCATCCCTTGAGCGGGATTTGCTCCGGGATGCCCTGCACCTGGTCAGTGAGTTCAAACAGCGCCTGTCCCGTCGTTTCCATCTGGAATATTAAGAGCAGTCATGGGCGCAGGCAGGAGGATAAAACGGATGCTGCGACACTTGCGACGTTATACCGACCGGCACCGTCACGGGCAGGGGCCCTTTGCGCACCTTTTTACGCCCTATCAGGGTGATGAGGTGGTCGCCATCGACTGTGAAACCACCGGCCTGGACAGCCGTCATGCGGAGCTGGTCTCCATCGCGGCGGTGCCGGTGAAGCAGGGGCGGGTGCTGAGCAGCCAGGCGCTGGATATCAAACTGCAAGCGCCGGACAGCCTGGAAGGCAGTTCCATTCGTATTCATCGTTTGCGACCGGTGGATCTGGAAGAGGGCGAGTCCGTGGTCGCGGCACTGGAGCAGCTGCTGGACTTTATCGGCAATCGTCCGCTGGTGGGCTGGTGCGTGGATTTCGATGTAGCCATGGTCAACCGCTACCTGCGCCCCCTGTTGGGCTTCGATCTGCCCAACACCACCATCGAGCTGTCGTCCCTGTACCAGAAAAAAATGCGTCACTGGAAACCGGAACTGGAACCTGACCTGCACTTCGATGCCATGGCTGAGGCCCTGCAGGTGCCGGTCATGGAACGGCACACCGCCCGTGGCGATGCGGTGACCGCAGCGCTGATGTATCTGCAACTACAGAAGCCGATGCTGAACTAAGGAACATATAAATAACTCTCAATATCCCAGGTTTTCTGTGGGAGCAAAGGTAGTTCCCAGAGATTCCCTGATAAAGCGCGCTTGAGACGACAGAGAAAGAAAGACAGGCCGCGCATGATGAGGCAGGAGAGTGCCCGGACCGATGCTCAACCGGATTGCCTGAGGAGGCGACGCATGTTGTATGCAGAAAAAATCACCCTGATTGCTGGCTTGTGTGTGGTGCTCTATGCCTACCTGCGCTACTGGCAGCGCACCCGTGATACCCGCGGCCTGCTGACGTTCTGGCGTCGGGAAATGGCCCTGACCGTATCCGAGTTCAAATGGCAGCGGGCGGGTATCGCCTTGCTGCTGGTGGCGGTGGCGCTACGCTTCGTTCAAGCCTTGTTATAAGCTTCAGAAAAGCCGCAACAGGTAACATGCTTCAAAGGCCGACTACAGCTTGATTTGGATTTTCCCTGTTGCGTGAAGTGTGTTGCCTGTTGTGGCCTGTAGGCAACCAACCGGGAGCGGCGGTGTTTTCATTGTGGCAGTTGAGTGGCCTGGCACTGGGATATGTGCTGGTGCTGTTCGTGATCGCCTGGTGGGGCGACCGGGCGGCGCGCCAGGGGCGTAAAACCTTCCAGAACGCCTGGGTCTACAGCCTGGGGCTGGGCGTCTATTGCACCTCCTGGACCTTTTACGGAGCGGTGGGAGAAGCCGCCCAGAACGGCTGGAACTACCTGCCCATTTACCTTGGTCCCATTCTCACCGTGCTCCTCGGTGGCGCCCTGATCTACAAGATGGTCACGGTGGCCCAGCAGCATCATATTACCTCCATCGCGGATTTTCTCGCCGCCCGTTACGGTAAGTCCCGCCGTCTGGCGGTGCTGGTCACGCTGGTGGCGATTATCGGCGTGTTGCCCTATATCGCCCTGCAGCTGAAAGCGGTGACCCTGTCATTTGATTATGTGCTCAAGGATTCCTCTAAGTACGGGATGGATACCGCCCTGGTGGTGGCGGTGTTGATGGCGGTGTTTACCCTGTTGTTCGGGACTCGCCATATCGATACCACCGAACACCAGTCCGGCCTGATGCTGGCAGTCAGTTTTGAGTCCTTTATCAAGGTGGTGGCCTTTGTGTTACTGGGGCTTTATTGCCTGTATTTTATTTTCAACGGCCCCATGGATATGTGGCAACAGCTGAGGCTGCAGGGTGACGTTTTCCAGATTTTCGAGCCAACCCTGTTTTCCCAGAGCTTTGTCACCGCTTTGCTGTTGTCCATGGTGGCGATCCTGTGTCTGCCACGTCAGTTCCATGCCGGGGTAGTGGAAAACAACGATCTTCGGCATTTACGTACCACGCGCTGGCTCTTTCCGTTGTATCTGCTGATGTTTGCCGTCTTTGTACTGCCCATCGTGGTGGCCGGCGTCATCACCCAGCCTTACCTGATAGGTCAGGCCGACACTTACATGCTGTCGCTGCCCATGGCCCAGGATAATTCGACCATGCTGATGGTGTCGTTTATCGGCGGTATCGCGGCGGCAACCGGTATGGTGATCGTGTCCACGGTGTCGCTGGCCATCATGCTGACCAATGAAGTGCTGCTGCCGCTGTGGTTGCAGTCCCGGCTTCATGAGCGGGACCAGCTGGCCGGGCTGAGCCGTCAGCTGCGGTTTCTGCGTCGGGCCAGTATTTTGGTCTTGCTGGGCCTGGCCTTTGCCTTTCATACCCTGATTGACCGGTTCGATGGCCTGGCCAGTATTGGCCTGTTGTCCTTTGCCGCCGTGGCGCAATTTGCGCCGTCGCTGGTGGGGGCCTTGTACTGGCGCACCGGGCACAAGCAAGGGGCCTTTGCCGGGCTGGGTGTCGGGTTTCTGCTCTGGTTCTACTGCCTGCTGGTGCCGGTGATTCTGCCGGTGGAGTGGGTGCAGGCGCTCAATGAGCGGGGGCTGCTGGGGTTGGGGCTGCTGCGGCCCCATGCCATGTTCGGCATTGAGGGGCTGGAGCCGCTCACCCATGGAGTGTTCTGGTCCCTGTCGGTGAACCTGGCCGCGTTCATTTATTTCTCCCGTCGTGCTACCCACGATGCCCTTGATGAGGCCCAGGCGGCCCGGTTTGTGGATATGCCCATGGACTGGTGGCGTGAAGGCATCGGCCATCCGTCCATTACCACTGCGGAACTGCTGGAAGTGTGCAAGCGAGGGTTGGGGCATCCTCGGGCCGAGCCGCTGTTCTTCGATTACATGCGCCGCCGCAATGTGTCCGAAGAGCTGGAACTGCCGGCGCCCCTGCATCTGGTGCGCTACGTGGAGCGGTTGCTGGCGGGCACCATGGGCGCCTCCACCGCACGGATCGTGATGAGCTCCCTGCTGCGCAAGCAGAACAGTCGCCATGACGATGTGGTGCGGATGATGGATGAGGCCTCCGAGCTCATTCAGTTCAATCACCAGTTGTTGCGCACCACCATCGAAACCATCAGCCAGGGTATCTGCGTGGTGGACCGGCAGATGCAGGTGGTGGCCTGGAACCAGGCCTACGTGAAGCTGTTTGATTATCCGGATGGACTGATCCGGCTGGGGCGCCCCATTGAGGATGTGTACCGTTATAACGCGGAGCGTGGCTACTATGAGGGGGAGAACCTGGAAGAAGATGTGAGCAAGCGGGTGCAGCTGTTGCGCGAAGGTCACTCCCACCAGTTCGAACGGGAGCTGCCCAACGGTATCGTTGTGGAAGTGCGCGGCACGCCCATGATCGGTGGCGGTTTTGTCAGTACCTACATGGACATTACCGAGCGCAAGCGTGACGAACAGGCGCTTCGCCAGATCAACGAAAATCTGGAGAACATGGTCGCCGAGCGTACCCGCAAACTCACCGAGGTGAATGAGAAACTGGCCCGTGCCAATGATGGCAAGACCCGTTTTCTGGCCGCCGCTGGCCATGACCTGATGCAGCCGCTGAATGCGGCACAGCTATTTGCCTCGTCACTCCGTCAGCAGTTGGTCAAGCGTGATGGGGGAGGCTTTGGTCATGAGGTGGATGTACTCGGGCATATCGATACTTCCTTGCAGGCCGCCGAGCAAATCATTTCCGCGCTGATGGAAATCAGCAAGCTGGATACCGGCACCATGCCGGCCCATGTGCATCCGTTACGTCTGGGCAGTTTGATGGAGCCGCTTAATCAGGAATTTTCCGCTCTGGCCGCCGCCAACAGCCTAAGCTTGCGTTCGGTGATCTGTAATGCGGTGGTGGAAAGTGATGAGGGCCTGTTGAGGCGTGTGCTGCAGAACCTGCTGTCCAATGCCATTCGTTATACCGAGCATGGCCGCATCCTGTTTGGCTGTCGGCGCCAGCACAATGCCATTCGCATTGACGTGTGGGACACCGGCCCGGGTATTCCCGATGATCAGCACGAGCAGATCTTCCGGGAGTTTCAGCGCCTTCCACAGCAAAGCCGTAAGCCGGTAAAGGGGTTGGGGTTGGGGTTGGCCATTGCGGACCGCATCTGTCGCTTGCTCGGACATCGACTAACGGTCCGTTCCTGGCCGGGCAAGGGCACCGTGTTCAGCGTTACTGTGCCTCTGGCCAAGGGAGAACTGCCGCCACTACTGCAAGAAACAGAGTCCATCAACAAGGGCATTCAGGGCATGCGAGTCTTCTGCGTGGATAACGACCCGGCATTGCTCGCCAGTCTGGTAGCCGCCCTGGAAATGCTCGACTGCGACGTGGTCGCCGCCAGCGGCCTTGATGATGCCCTGCAAAAAGCCGCCAACAGCCCCGCACCGGATGCGCTGCTGGTAGATTATCAGTTGGACAATGAAGATGGCTTTGCCGTGATTGAAGGTCTGGACAGCTGTTGGGATGACGTTGTCCCAGCCATCCTCATGACCGCCGACCGCAACCCGGCCGTACGGACACGCGCGGAAGAACAGGGGATCGGTTTCCTGCAGAAGCCGTTGACGGAGGGGATGCTTAGGAGAGCGTTGGAAGGGGTTTAGGAATTGATAATTGAGAATGGATAATTGATAACTCGCGGGAAACTCTCGGTTTGCATTGAAACGTAAGAAGCCGCGCCCAAGCTATGGACGCGGCTTCTTACGTTTCAATGGCAACACGCTGGTTCGCGACGTTATCAACTATCCATTCTCAATTATCAATTGTTTTCCACTCCCTGCGGCTCAATCGCGAGATCCTTCAGCGCCAGCACCGCCTGGGTGCGGTTGCGGACGCCCAGTTTGCGGAAGATAGCGGTCATGTGGGCCTTGATGGTGGCTTCCGACACATCCAGTTCGTAGGCGATTACCTTATTCTGCATGCCTTCCATCAACATTCCCATTACCCGGAACTGCTGCGGGGTGAGGCTGGCGATGCGTTCGCTCATGGCAGAGTGGTCGGGCAGGGTGGGTGGCATGGCTCGACGGGCGTGTTCGGGTAGCCAGCGCTCGCCCTTCATGATCTTGCGCATGGCGTCGGTCATGGTGTCGATGGAGGCCGACTTGGGGATAAAGCCGTCGGCGCCAAAATGAATGGCACGCTGAATCACGTCGACACTCTCGGTGGCGGAAATTACCACCAGTGGCACCTTGCGATACTGTTCGCGAAGATAGACCAGTCCGGAAAAACCATGGGTGCCCGGCATGTGCAAATCGAGCAGAATCACATCAAAGGGAATGGCCTGCTGGCCCAAGGTTTCCAGGGTGGCCAGGGAGTCCGCTTCGTGAATGGTGGCATCAGCAAAGCTGGCCTCCACCGCCTGTTTCAGGGCAGCGCGGAAAAGGGGATGGTCATCAGCTATCAGTATTGTTGTCATGGCCCTGATTTAAGCATGAACAAAAAAAAGATGCTGCCCTTTGGGAGACCCAAAGGGCAGCGGGTAGTAGGGAAAAACAATAAAACAACAGACTCCCTTCAGCGTAAATTCTCGTGATGCCGGTGTTTCGGGCAACCCCCAAAACGCTTTGCTCCCGGCGAGGGCAGCAATCACCGATTCACCCGGGTCTCCACCAGGCTGGCCACTACCGCCGGATCTGCCAGTGTGGAAATATCCCCCAGGCTGTCATGCTCGTTGGCCGCCACCTTTCTCAGGATGCGCCGCATGATTTTTCCGGAACGGGTTTTCGGCAGCCCGGCGGTAAAGTGGATCAGATCCGGGGTGGCGATGGGGCCGATTTCCCGGCGTACCCACTGGCGCAACTCCTGTAGCAGTTCCTCGCTGGCGGTTTCACCGTCATTCAACGTCACATAGACATAGATACCCTGGCCCTTGATGTCGTGGGGGTAACCCACTACCGCCGCTTCGCACACCCGTGGGTGGGCCACCAGGGCGCTTTCCACTTCCGCAGTCCCCATTCGGTGGCCGGACACATTCAACACATCGTCCACTCGACCAATAATCCAGTAATAGCCGTCTTCGTCCCGGCGAGCTCCGTCGCCAGTGGTGTAGTAGCCGGGGAAGCTGCTGAAGTAGGTCTGCACAAACCGTTCGTGATCACCCCACAGGGTGCGGGCCTGCCCGGGCCAGCTGTCGGTAATGACCAGGTTGCCTTCGGCGGGGCCGTCCAGCAGGTTGCCGTCGTTGTCCACCAGCGCAGGCTGAATGCCAAAGAAGGGTAGGGTGGCGGCGCCGGGCTTGGCTTCCGTGGCCGCCGGTAACGGGCAGATCATGATGCCGCCGGTTTCGGTCTGCCACCAAGTATCCACCACCGCCGCCTGGCCATTGCCGACCACATCATGGAACCACTGCCAGGCCGCCGGGTTGATCGGTTCACCGGCGGTGGCCAGTACCCGTAGCTTGTCACGGCGGCTGCTTTGGCAGCAGTGATCGCCACCGGCCATCAGGGCACGGATGGCGGTCGGGGCGGTGTAGAGAATTTCCACCTCGTAACGGTCGATGATGTCGCCCACCCGCTGGTCGTTGGGATAGTTCGGTACCCCTTCAAACATGACGCAGGTGGCGCCGTTGGCCAGCGGGCCATAGACCAGATAGGTATGCCCGGTGATCCAGCCCACATCGGCGGTGCACCAGTACACCTGGCCGGGCTGGTAATCGAAGGCCAGCTGGTGGGTCAGTGAGGCATAGACCAGGTAGCCGCCGGTGGTATGCAGCACGCCCTTGGGTTTGCCGGTGGAGCCGGAGGTATAAAGAATGAATAGCGGGTCTTCCGCGTTCATGGACTCCACCGGGCAGTGGCTGTCGCTTTGTGCCTGTTCCTCTGCGTAGTCCAGATCGCGCCCAGGCTGCCAGTGAATTTCATTACCTACATGGCGAACCACCAGCACTTTTTCTACGTCACCGGTCCCATCCTGGCGCAGAGCCTCATCCACATTGTCCTTCAGTGGGACGGGTTTGCCTCCGCGCCGTCCGGCATCGGCGGTGATCACCATCTTCGCGCCACAGTCGGCAATACGACCGGCCAGGGCATCCGGGGAAAAGCCGGCAAACACCACGGAATGAATGGCGCCGATGCGCGCACAGGCGAGCATTGCGAAAACCGCTTCCGGGATCATCGGCATGTAGATCATCACCCGGTCGCCTTTGCTGATCCCGTGTCGTTTGAGGGTATTGGCAAGCTGACAGACATGTAGATGCAGGGCCTGGTAAGAGATTTCCCGGCTCGCTTCACCGAGTGCGTCCGCTTCCCAGTACAGGGCGACGGCATCACCATTGCCTGCCAGGTGGCGGTCGATGCAGTTGCTGCTGGCGTTGAGTTCTCCGTCATGGAACCAGCGGATATGTACGTCATCCTGATGGAAGCTGGTGTCGCGAATCTGCAGCGGCTCTCGCAACCAGTCGATCCGCTGGGCCTGGCTGCGCCAGAAGCCGACGCTGTCCTGCAGACTCTGCTGGTAGAGAGACTGGTAGTCGTTGGCGTCGATCCAGCAATGGGATTTCAGCGCCTCTTTCACCGGCACACGTACACCCGTTTCCATGGGATTTCCTCACTGAAGTGATGCAGTTGTTATAGGAGTGTTGCCAGTGTGCGAAAGCAGGGCGGTGCGCTGAATTAGACCTTGGTCTTACGAAAGGGCAGGCCTGTTTCGACCTATGGCTAATAGTTCGCCGAATATTGGCCGCGCAAGCTGTTCGTGGAGTCACTTACGTGTTGATGAAAACAAGAGGACAGGGCCATGACAGCAATAAAACCCAAGTACCTGTGTGCCGCCGTTCTATTCGCCCATGCGGGTATGGCGGGTGCCGCTACCCTGGAAGAGCGGGTGGCCGATCTGGAAAACAAGCTGGAACACAGCGGCGGTAACAGTCAGATCACCTTCGGTGGTTTTATCAAAGCCGATACTATCTACAGCAAGTACAGCGATGGCGAAGAAGCGACAGCACCAATAGGTGAAGATTTTATGGTGCCTTCTACCATTCCTGTAGCGGGGGAAGAGGGTTCCGGCAAACTGCACATGCACGCCAAACAGAGCCGTTTGTGGTTGAAAAGCGTAACCCATACACCCGTGGGCGATGTGAAAGGGCATATCGAAATCGACTCCCAGACTACAGGCCTTGGGGATGAGCGCATCAGTAACAGTTATGCAGTGCGAATTCGACATGCCTATCTGAGCTGGGACAAGTGGTTATTCGGGCAGACCTGGTCCACCTTCTTTAACGTGAGCGCACTGCCCGAAACCCTGGATTTTGTTGGTGCGGCCGGCACCGTGTTCGAGCGCCAGCCGCAAATTCGTTACACCAGCGGCCCGATCATGCTGGCCCTGGAAAACCCGTCCACTACCCTCTACGGCGGCACGGAAAATCCCTATGACGATAACGGTGTGCCCGACGTGGTGTTGCGCTACAACCTGACCGGCGACTGGGGCAACGTGAGCCTGTCCGGTATGGGCCGGGAGTTGGCCTATCAGGACAACATCGGTGGCCAGGACCGGGATGAAAGCGAATACGGTTACGGTTTGGCCCTGGCGGGGAAGATGATGCTGGGTGAAATGAATGATGTGCGCTTCCAGCTAAATTACGGTAATGCGATCGGCCGTTATCACACTCTCAATGCGTTCCGCTCCGGACAGATTGAGGCGGATGGGGATATCGAGCTGATCGATCAATGGAGTGCGGTACTGGCCCTGCGTCACCACTGGAATGATACCTGGCGCTCCAACTTCGCGGTGTCCATGAGCGAGGCGGACAACCCGGATACTGTGGCAGGCACCACCAATGAAACCGTGCAAAGCGCCCACGCCAACCTGATCTGGCAGGTGGCCAAGCCGCTGTCGCTGGGGGGCGAGTTGATCTATGGCGAACGGGAAACCGAAGCCGGTGATAATGGCGATCTGAAGCGTGTACAGCTCACTGCAAAGTACGCATTTTGAAAACGGCTCTCCAGGTTGAGTCCTTGGAGCCAGGCTGGCATGGCGAAGCTTCCTTTGGAAATGGAAAGTGCGCCTTGTGAACAAGGCTTCAACGCTAAAGCCTAAGGGTAAACAAAAAACGGGGCGCTTTGAGCGCCCCGTTTTTTGTTGCCTGCGTGTGATCAGGTTTTTAATCCAGATCCGCCGGGTACACGCCGTGCTCGTCATGTACTTCCTTGCCGCTCAGGGGCGGGGTGAAGGCGCAGGCCACCACCATGTCTTCGTCACCACCGTAGAGCCAGTGCTCGTCGTGCTCGTCGAGCAGGTAGATGGTGCCTGGCAGCAGGTCGTAGACCTTGCCGTCGGCAATGGTTTCGATCTTGCCGTTGCCGGAAATCACATACACGGATTCCCAGTGGTTCTTGTAATGGATGTGGGTCTTGGTGCCCTTGAAGATGGTGGTGATGTTGAAGGAATGCCCCATCTTGTCATCTTTTAGAGACAGGCGCACAGACTGCCAGTTACCGTTTTCGGCTTTGACACAACGGTCTGATTTCTCGGCTTCAGCCAGAGTACGAACGATCATGGATATGACTCCTGAGAAAAAAGGGAGGAGAGGAAGGCTCCCCCGGGGAGGGGGGAGCGGGCAGCCTGTTAGGCAGAAATGCTAGCAACAGAATGCGCTTCACCGCGCTTGATGCGGTCAGTCATGACTTCGGCAACGCTTTCCTTGATGATGTCCAGCGCGCGGGTCAGGTCTTCTTCATCAATGGTCAGAGGACACAGGGTCTTGATCACCTGGTCATCGGCACCGGAGGTCTCGATCACCAGTTGGCGCTTGAAGCAGGCCTTGGTGATTTCACCAGCCAGTTCGCCATCGCGGGCCACCAGGCCCTGCATCATGCCGCGACCGTTCAGGTAGAACCAGTGATCGTCATAGGTGTTGGCGATCTCACGGAAACGGTCGGTGATGATGTCCGCCTTGCGTTGCACTTCCTTGGCGAACTTGTCGTCGCGCCAGTAGTGGTTCAGCGCTGCAGCGGCGGTGACGAAGGCCAGGTTGTGGCCACGGAAGGTACCGTTGTGCTCACCGGGCTTCCACTGGTCCAGTTCCGGCTTCAGCAGCACCATGGCAAACGGCAGGCCGTAACCACTCAGAGACTTGGACAGGGTGATGATGTCTGGAGTGATACCGATATCATCGAAGCTGAAGAAAGTGCCGGTACGGCCACAGCCCGCCTGGATGTCATCCAGAATCAGCAGCATGTCGTGTTTGCGGCACACTTTTTCCAGGTTGCGGAGCCAGTCGAAGCTGGCTGCATTGATGCCGCCCTCGCCCTGTACAGTTTCCACAATCACTGCCGCCGGGTGGTCCACGCCGCTGGAGGAGTCGCCCAGCACCTTGTCCAGGTACTCGGTGGTGTCGAAGGCATCGCCCAGGTAACCGTCGTACGGCATCGGTGTTACACCGCCCATGGTGACACCTGCAACGCCACGGTGGTGGCTGTTACCGGTGGTGGCCAGGGCGCCCAGGCTCACGCCATGGAAACCGTTGGTGAAACTGATGATGTTCTCGCGACCCTTGATGTTACGGGCAACCTTCAGCGCCGCTTCCACCGCATTGGTGCCGGTGGGGCCGGTGAACTGCATGATGTAGTCCATATCGCGGGGCTTCAGGATCACTTCATAGAAAGCATCCATGAATTCACGCTTGGCGGTTGTGTGCATGTCCAGGCCGTGAACGATGCCGTCGCGCTGAATGTACTCAAGCAACTTCTCTTTCAGTACCGGGTTGTTATGACCGTAGTTCAGGGTGCCTGCACCGGCCAGGAAGTCGATATATTCCTTGCCGTTCTCGTCGTACAGGTAGCTGCCCTTGGCCTGGTCAAACACTACCGGGAAGCTGCGGGCATAGCTCATTACTTCCGATTCGTGACTGTCAAAAATGTCGGTATCCATGATTCCTGTTCCTCGCTTGAATTCGGTGCTTGTTTCGTTCTGATCAGGTCGTTCAGGCTTCGTCTCGATTGAATGGCCCGATACGCAGCAGGTATTCGTCATTGTGTTCGCCGGCAAAATGAATGCGCGAATCGAACAGAATAAATTCTTCCGTGGGCATGCTGCGCTGGTAGGCGAAGCTGCGGAACATTCCCCAGGACGCTTCATTGTCCGGGGTAATGGTGGTCTCGATAAACTGAACGTCGGCGCTTTCTTCGCGCTCTATCAGCTCGGCCAGCATGCGCTTGGCCAGACCCTTGCCGCGGGCTTTCTCATGCACGGCTACCTGCCAGACAAACAGGGTGTTCTGCTGCTTGGGCGGGATGTAGCCGGAAATGAAGCCTACCAGGTCGCCATCCATTTCTGCGGCGACGGAGGTGTCAGCAAAGTGCGTGCACTGCAGCAAGTTGCAATAGACGGAGTTCTCGTCCAGCGGCTTGCACTCACTGATCAGCTTGTGCACCCGGCTGCCGTCCTGGCTTTCCGGTTTGCGGAAAGTAATGTCATCCTGATTGTCGGTGGATGAATCCGTTTTCTTTGCACTGTCTGCAACCATGATTTCACTTTTGGTCCGTTTTAGAGAAAGAGTTTGTTTCGCGTTCGCGGCGGCTGCTCATGTCCACCGCTGGTTGAGCGCGGTCAATAGCGCCCAGATCCAGTACCGGAGATGCATCGATATCGCCGGCATTCATCATGGCGGCCACCCGTTGCAGGGAGCTCAGTATTAAAGATTGCTCCCAATCTTCGAGGCGGTCAAAACGCTCGATGAATTCGTCCTGAAGCGGGGTAGGGGCCTGGTCGATAATGTCATCGCCAGCTGGAGTCAGGTGGGCGTACACCCGGCGCTTATCCTGCTCGCCGCGCTTGCGTTCGACCAGTTCCCGCTTCTCCAGGCGATCCAGAATAGTGGTGATGGTGGCCTGGCTGAGGGAGACCTCATTGGCCAAGTCGCCCATGGTGATTTCACCGTGAGCAGAGATCGCCTGCATGATAAGCAACTGCGGCGAAGTCAGGCCGGAGACCTTGCTCAATTTTCGTGAGTAAAGGTCGGTGGCGCGGATAATCTGTCTTAATGCGATCAGCACGTCTTCGTGTCTGGCCATTGCCGTCAGTTCTCTTGATAACAAAGTAATGTGACCGTTGTTAGACATAATATGTCTGCAATCACCTTTGAGATGTAAGGATTCAACCCCACACCATTCAGGGCAACGCCAAGTAATTCCTTGCGAAAAGTGATAAGCTATTTTAGAGATAAAACATTTAGAAGTCAAAGTAACTACCAGTGAACAGGCAGCCATATCGCCTGAATCCACGTCCTTTCTGAGCTGCACGGGATTTGCCCGCTGCCTTGTCGCGTGCCCTTTATCCTCTATTCAATCAGGCCTGATGCCTTGCCCTGGTCAGCGGTTCCTACTGAGTCACTACCGCTCATTGCTGCCAGTGAATCTGGTTACAGCGGTGGCGTATACGGGGGCTTAATGCGACCATAGCGTCGATCTGAAGCGATGCTTTCAGATTCTGGTTTTTTGACCGTAAGTCGACAGATTGAGGATAGAGTCTTGCAGACAATGCGACTTGCGCGCCTGGCATTGCTGGGGGTGTTGTTTCTGGGCCTGGCGCCCATGGTGGTGGCGGAAACCGATGAGGCTCCTCGCCCGGAATCCGAAAGCGAAATTGAAAAGGGCCCGGTCATTTCCCAGTTTCGGGAAAACTGGATCCTTGGCGAGCTGCGTAACCTGCGCCAGGACATGATGGAATACCGTAACCAGATGAACCTGCTGGTCACCGACCGGGAGCTGGAAGTGGCGGACAAGGCCATGGGTTACGCCACCAATACGGTGACCTATTTCTTCTACCTGATTGCCGGCGCTGCCTCCATCCTGGCCCTGGTGGGCTGGTCCACCATCCGTGACCTGAAGGACAACGTGCGGGTCTACGCGGAAAAGGAAATGGCCCGCCTGACCAGTGAGTATGAGGCTCGCCTGGCGGACCTGGAGCGTGAACTACGTAAGAAATCCCTCACCATTGCCGAAAACCAGGAAGAGATCGAGCGCACCAACGAGATCCACAGCCTGTGGCTGAAGGCCACCAAGGAGCCCAGCGCCCAGGCCAAGATCGAGCTGTATGACCGCATTCTCGAATTACGTCCGGATGACCCGGAAGCCCTGGCCTGGAAGGCCGATGCGGCCCTGGAGCTGGGCGAGCAGCGCTGGGCCCTGAGCCTGTGTGACCGGGTGCTGGAAGTGGACGAGGAAAACTCCCATGCCTTGTACCAGCGCGCCTGCGCCTGGGCCGGGCTGGGCGAGATCGACAATGCGCTTGCCGACCTGGATACCGCCATCCAGACCTCGGAAACCCTGCGTCGCCATGCCCGCAGTGAAGAGATGTTCCGGCCGCTGCATGAGCTGGCTCGCTTCCAGGAACTGGTCGGCAGTGCAGACGAGCCCATCTGATAGGGCCATTCTGTCAATCCCATAGCCAAAGCCGCGCCCGCAAATGGTCAATTTGCGGGATACTTTCTGCTAGACTTGCCCCCCTTGTCAGTCAGGGCGATGACGGTCGGGTTACCGTTTTGTTCACCCGACGGGCCATAAGATGGCCTCTCGTGCGCCCCTATGGAGAATCCCATGACACGTGAAACTGGTGCCGGTGGCACCAAACAGATGCCGGACGTAGCGTCCAATTCCATGGTGGATCACATCCATAGCACCCTGGATTGGGTCGGCATGAGCGAAATTCACCTGCCTGCCCGGGTCAGTGACACCCTTGCCGGCGAGCGCCCGGTGAGCACGTCCATTCAGGCCTATGTGAACCTGGCCAATCCGGATTCCAAAGGCATTCATATGTCCCGGCTGTTCCTGATGCTGGAAGAGACCTTTGGTGATCATTCGGTCAGTGCTGCATCCATTGAACAGCTGCTGCGTAATTTCCTGCAGACTCACGAAGGTCTCAGCACCCGTGGCTTTGTGCAGCTGGACTTCGAATACTCCATGCGTCGCCCAGCCCTGAAGAGCAGCTATTCCGGCTGGAAGAGCTACCCGGTGAGCATCAAGGGTACCCTGTGTGAAGAAGGCATGCGTATCGAGATGTACGTGGAAGTGCCTTACTCCTCCACCTGTCCCTGCTCGGCGGCCCTGTCCCGCCAGCTGATCCAGGAACAATTCCGCCGTGATTTTGCCGAGGGCAAAGTGGACGCGGATGCGGTCTTCGAATGGCTGGGCACGGAAGAGGGCATCCTGGCTACCCCGCACAGCCAGCGTTCGGTGGCCCAGGTGCGAGTGTTGCTGGACCACACCGAAGGCGATGCCTTCCCGATAACGGCGCTGATTGATTCCATCGAAGGGGCCCTGAAAACCCCGGTGCAGACCGCCGTGAAGCGGGTGGACGAACAGGAATTTGCCCTGCTCAACGGCCAGAACCTGATGTTCTGCGAAGATGCGGCCCGCCGTCTCAAGCAGGCCCTGAATCCGCAGGGCTGCTACAAGGATTTCTGGCTGCGTGTGAACCACCTGGAAAGCCTGCATGCCCACAACGCGGTGGCCATCGTCACCAAAGAAGTGGACGGTGGCTACCTGCCGATTCCCTGATCTGTTGGCGCGTCACAAGAAGCCCTCTTCCTGAACGGGAAGGGGGCTTTTTTGTGGCTGCCGGCCCTTCAGGTCCTTGTGGGAAGCGATGCTCGCATCTCGAAGGGCTGTATTAATGGCTCCACCATTTCGACTTTTCCCCGTCCCTTCCGTTGCGTCCGGCCCCTTTGTGATTTGCGGCCATGGTGCTGCCTGGTTGCTCAAGTTGTGATCAAATGCCGGGCCGGCCATGCCAATATCCGCTAGTTTGCATATCGGCACTGGCGTCCCAGCCAGCCGAAAACAATAAAAACACGCTAGGCAGACCAGAAATGAGTACGACTGATGCGTCCCGGCCCGCTGCGGGTCGGTTCTACCGGAAGGAACTGGTGGCATTGCTGGATCATTGCGCCCGGGTTCCGCTGACTCTGTTGCTGGCTCCGGCCGGGGCGGGCAAATCCACCTTGATCAGCCAGTGGCAGACCGGGGCCGAGCCCCGTGCGGTGGTGTCCCTGAACCTGCGTCCGGTGGATGATGATCCGGTGCGCTTTCTGCGCCGTTTCGCCGAGCAGACACGGGCAGTGGTGCCGGCGTTTGATACCTCCTGGTTCATGCCCTTCGATGTGGCCGAGTTGCCACCATCGTCCATTGCCGATGCCCTGTTTGATGCCCTCGAGCAGGTCAGTGAGCCCCTCTTTATTGTCTTTGATGACTTCCAGCATATCCGCAGCCCGGAAACCCTCAGCGTCATCAGCACCCTGCTGGACCAGCCACCGGCAGACGTCCATCTGATTATTGCCAGTCGTACCCAGCCGTCCTTTGATGTCAGTCGCCTGCGGCTGGACGATGCTGTGGTGGAGATCGGTGCCGCCGACCTGAAGATACGTCGCGAGGAAGTTACCGCGCTCAATGAAGGCTTGGGTGGCACGGCCCTGGACGAGGACGAGCTGGCTCATCTGCTTACCATCACCGAAGGCTGGATGGCCGGGGTCAAGATTGCCCTGCTGGCGGCCATGCGTTCCGGGATGCAGACTCTGCAGGACTTTGATGCCAGCCAGCCAGAGTTGATGGAGTACTTCGGCCATGCAGTCTTGAAAGGCCTGCCCGATACCGCCCGCACCCTGTTCATGCAGAGCTCGCTGCTGGACAGTTTCAATGCCGAGCTGTGCGACCAGGTGCTGCACAGCGATCGCGCCGCCCGCCTGATTGAGGAGCTGACCTCCCGGGAGCTGTTTCTGATCCCGGTGCCCGGCAAGCCCGGTTGGTATCGTTACCATGCGCTGCTCAAGGATTTCCTGCGCGCCCGGGTGGCCATCGACATGCCCGACTGCATCGCGCCGATTCATCGCCGGGCTACCCGCTATTTCGTGCGTCAGCAGAATTTTCGCCAGGCGGTATGGCATGCCAAACGGGCCGGGGACGACACGCTGTTTATTCATTGCCTGGAGCAGGCCTTCGACTACTGGCTGCGCGAAGGCTACACCGCCCACATTCTCGACTGGGCGGAAACCCTGCCCGATAGCGTGATTCTCAGTCGCGACGAATTGTCCGCCCCCCTGATCAGCACCCTGACCCTGTCGCGCCGTTTTTTTCGTGCCCGCTATTACCTGGATGCCTTGAAGGAGGCGCCACGTAGTGGTGACGCGGCCTGGGGAAATCATGCCCGGGTGATCGATTTTCTGGAAATGCACCTGCAACTGTTCCAGCACGATACCGATTTCATGGAAGGTGCCAATCTGTCGCTACTGATGGAAAGCAGCGGGCATCGGGATATCCGCGCCTTCTCCCTGGCCATGGTGGCCTACTACCATTTACAGCATGGTCGGCTGGAATCCGCGCTGGCGTTTTCCTGTCAGGCGCGGGATGTTCTGCTGCGGCTGGGGCATCATTTCACCGCCGGTTATGCTGGGCTGATCATGGCACTGGCCAATCACCAGCTTGGCCACATCGGCGAAGCGGTCGCCTTTATCAACGAACACTTTCACGGCACCTCGCGGAATTGCCCGACCTGGTCACTGTGGGCAACGGGCATGGTGGTAGTGCTGTACGACCAGAACCGTCTGGAAGAAGCCCAGCAACTGTGCGAAGACCTGCTGCCCATGGTGTCGTCTGCCTCGGCAACGGAGGTAATCTCCACGGTCTATCTGACGCTGTCACGGTTACAGCACTTGCAGGGCAAGCAAAAGCCCTGCGAGCGCATGCTGGAAAAACTGCTCGGCATCTTGCAGCTGGGAAATTACCAACGCTTCGTCAACATGGCGGTACTGGAAATGATGCGTCAGGCGTTCACGACCGGCCACTGGGCCCGACTGGACGCGGTAGCGGAACGCTTCGACCTGGCCGGCTGGGTGGCTGACAACGCCACGCGCACCCCGGCCACCTACAGCCAGAGCTGGGAGCGCAAAGGGCTGGCCGCGGCCTACTGGCTGATCGCCAATGGTCGTCTTGCCGAGGCGGAAGCCGTGTTGCAACGGCTGCTGGCGGTGGTGAAGGCGGCGGGTATCATGACTCGGGCCTCCATCATTGAGGCCAACTTGTTGGTGATCACCAGCAAGGGGCTCTCTGCCAGCGAGCAGGCCAAGCGGGTAGATGAGCTGGTGACCCGTTACGGTTTGCTCAACATCAATCGCTCCGTGTTTGACGAGGCGCCGGGGCTGGCCAGCCTGATGCAGAGGCTATGGGGAAGCGGTGCCCTGATGTTGCCGGATTTCTATACCGAGCTGTTCCCCTCTGTGTTCGATGCCGCGCCTGTCAACGATCCCCTGGCGGTGGACCCGGAATCGGTGCTTACGCCGAAAGAGCTGGAGATCTTCGAACTGCTGCAGAGCGGCCTTAGCAATGCCCATATCAGCGAAAAGACCGGCACTTCCGTCACCACCACCAAGTGGCACCTGAAAAACATCTACAGCAAACTCGGTGTCTCCAGCCGCACCGAAGCCGTCCTGCGCGCCGCATCGCGTTAGCCGCTCTTGTTGGTAAATCGTTTTCACCACAGAGGTCACAGAGCGCACAGAGTTAAAACCCTTTCAGACTGCTACGGTTTTCATGTAGAGCGTCGCTTGCGGCATGATTTAGGGGCTGGCGAGTTGCGAGGAGCGAAAGGCCCTGTCTGCGGTGTTTTTGCTTTTTGAAACCTTCTACATCGCGCCGCCAGCGCCGTACTTAATAGAGGTCGTAGCTGTCCGCGGGTTGAACTCTGTGCGCTCTGTGACCTCTGTGGAAAAAAACAGATTGTCCCCCACACCCAAACCATGACCCGGTTCGCGATTTCCGCTTACCCCCTCCCGCAGGAGGGGGTGGAGGGGGTTGCCCCGTTGCTAGAGTCCGGGCGTTGTCATCCGACATACCCCGAGAACAACAAGACGGAGGCTTATCATGGCTATGACCCCCTGGGTTACCTGGCCGGCCCTCACCAAATTCGGCACCCTGGGCGTTATGGGTGCGTTGCTGGTACTGGCCGGGCAGCGGGAAGACCTGCTCGAAAACAACATGTTCGACATGGAAAGCTGGGACGAAAAGAATGCCAGCATTGTCTGTGACGAACGCAGTCTC
Organism: Alcanivorax sp.; assembly: GCF_014762765.1. GTDB lineage: Bacteria > Pseudomonadota > Gammaproteobacteria > Pseudomonadales > Alcanivoracaceae > Alcanivorax. Next base: position 3,186 of record NZ_JABURH010000137.1, on the reverse strand, counting down.
ACCGCCCGTACCGAAGACGGCACCTGTAATATTCTCGACAATCCGGCGGAAGGCTCCGCCCACGCCAACTTCGGCCGCAACGTAGACCCGGCATCGGTGTATGCGGAAAACGCCAGTGGCAACCTGCTGACCCCCAACCCCCGGGAAGTCAGTAACCTGATCATGTCCCGTGGCGGTGATTTCAAGCCTGCTACCACCCTGAACTTTATCGCCACCTCCTGGATTCAGTTCATGGTGCACGACTGGTTCGACCACGGTCCCCGCACCGAGGCCAACCCGATCGAATTCCCGTTGCCGCCTGGCGATGTGCTGGGCGATGGCACCATGTCCGTGCAGCGTACCCGCCCGGACCCGGACGTCAGCGGCGATGAATCCATCGTTACCTACGAGAACATCAACACCCACTGGTGGGATGGCTCCCAGCTCTACGGTAGCGACAAGGACACCAACGACGAAGT
>NZ_JABURH010000137.1:0-1928 GCF_014762765.1 Alcanivorax sp. | reverse complement strand
TTCCTGCGTAACCTGTCCATGCCGCTGATCGGCGACATCGACATGGCCGCCATCGACGTACTGCGTGACCGGGAACGTGGCGTGCCGCGCTACAACGAATTCCGCCGCCAGATCGGCCTCAAGCCCATCACGAAATTCGAAGATCTCACCAGCGATCCCCAGCTGCTGGCGGACCTGAAGTCGCTCTACAACAACGACATCGAAATGATCGACACCCTGGTGGGGCAGCTGGCGGAAGAAACCCGTCCGGAAGGCTTTGGTTTTGGCGAAACCTCTTTCCAGATCTTCATTCTCAATGCCTCCCGTCGTCTGATGACCGACCGCTTCTTCACCACCGACTATACCGACGAGGTCTACACCGCCGCCGGTATCGACTGGGTGGAAGACCACACCATGGTGGACGTGATTCGTCGTCACTTCCCGGCGTTGGCCGCAAGCCTGGTGGGCATGGACAACGCCTTCAAACCCTGGGGCCTGAACATGCCCGACGACTATCAGGACTGGTCCGCCCAGGCCAAGCAGGATCATCTGTGGGTCAACGGCGCCCTGCGCACCAGCTACGAAGAGGGTGAGGTGCCCGCCATCGAACCCATCGACATCGGCGGCCTGATCAACTCGGTACTGTGGAAGAAAGTGCAGGATGTCACCGACGTGGCGCCCCCGGGTTACAGCAAGCCGATTCACCCGCGCGGTGCTTTGGCCAAGGTGCAGTTCCAGTCCGTAGCGGGCCATGACTACAGCGGCCTGTTCCAGGGCGCCGACCACGGCCTGCTGCGCCTGTCCGTCACCGGCGACCCGTCCGACCGTGGCTTCGCCCCCGGCCTGGCGCTGAAACTGCTGGTGGATGGCAAACGCTCCGAAAACGTATCGGCGCTCTATACCCTTAGTGGCCAAGGCGACAACCACAACATCTTCGCCAACGAACTGTCCAACTACGTGCAGGCGGAAGTGAACGAGACCCTGGGCACCACCACCCTGTTCTCCCTGGTATCCACAAAGCCCACCCTGCTGGTGATGAGCGACATGGCCAAAGTGAACCAGGATGGCAGCGCAGCAGGCAGCGTCAAAACCCCGACGCAGGTCTACTTCGTGCCCAACCCGGATCTGAGAAACACCATCAGCACCGCCCCCCACGATTTCCGTGACGATCTCACGGCCATCCCGGCGGGCACCAAGGTGTACGACGTCTACGGCACCGATATGCAGATCAAGACGTCCATCTGGCCCTGGGTCACCGAACGCTACGCCCGCGAGCGCCGCAACAGCGCCATCAAAATCGGTGAACTGGTCACCCGGTCCGAGTTCACCCTGTCCCAATTCGGTGACACCGGTATCTTCTTCAAGCACCAGCGTTACGAAGACCGTTAAGGGAGAGCGGCGCTAACACCGCCACCACCAGGCCCGGGCAGCCACAAGCTGCCCGGGCTTTTTTATGCCAGCCACATCGCCACACCCCGTGGGAGCGGCCGTCCGGCCGCGAAAGCTACGTGGCTATACCCTTCCAGAATTCCCGCAAACACTCGCCCCCTGAATATTCCCTCAGGAACGTAGCGCAGCGGAGTAACGCACGTAGTTCCGTGCGGCCCGAAGGGTGAGCGTTGCGAATAACTATGCTTGCATGGCGAATCCTCAATCCACAGACCCCAAAACTTCCAAACCCTCTCGTGCTCAACAGATGGGCAATCCTGGCTTGTAGGATATGGCTTACAGAAAAAGCTAAACGGTTGATATAAGGTATTTTTCAGAAAGAGGCTATATCGGGAAAATTCAGGAAATAGGCCGCTCGTTCGAGTTTTGTCAAATGGGAATGGCTGCCATTTTTTCGGTAAGGTACTGAAGATAGTGGATTCTTCGGCACTATATATTGTGCCCGGCTAGAATTATGTCGAAAAAAGATATGTCGAATCGTTCGACTGAATACGCTGTTA
>NZ_JABURH010000001.1 GCF_014762765.1 Alcanivorax sp. | reverse complement strand
GTTCCCCCAAGGCTTCGATGCCGGCCAGCTGGACCCGCTCACCCGTGGCCTGGCCGACTATTACCAGCAACGTTTCCTGAAAACCCCGGCCATGCTCCGCCAGCTACGCCTGGCCCGGCAACGCTACGCGGAAGCCTTTGCCCAATACGACGTGATCCTCAGCCCGGTACTGGCCCACACCACCCCGCAAATCGGCTACCTGGGCGCCGACCTGCCCTTCGATACCCAACTGGAACGACTGCTGCGCTACACCACCTTCACCCCCGCCAACAACGCCTCCGGCGGCCCCGGCATTTCCCTGCCCCTGGGCCAGACGGACGATGGCCTGCCCATCGGCGTGCAGTTCTCCGCCGCCAACGACGAAGAGGCCCTGCTGTTGGGTCTGGCCTTCGAACTGGAAGAGGCCCACCCCTTCCAATCTCTGGGTAGGGTGCACTGAGCCGCAGGCGAACTGCACCATCGCCCCGCCCAGGCTCGAAACGCCAGGCAATCGCTGGAAGAACCAAACACAGCGACTCACGTCATAGTGGCCGCCCACCGCCTTTTGCTATTGTCGGTGCGTTGAGAAGGAGCTTCTGATAACTCCTTTCTGTGGGAAGCGATGCTTGCATCGCGAATAGCGGCGGTCTTACAGGCTCCTTCGCGATGCAAGCATCGCTTCCCACAAAAATCAGGCATGTTGTAAGTTTTTCCAAAGCTCCCAGACAAGGACCCCGGATCATGGACAATCAGACCATCAGCGGCGGCGTGGTCCACCCACTACCGGACGATCTTCGTCAGGCCCTACAGGCAGACAGCGCCATGCTGGCACAATGGCAAGACATCACCCCGCTGGCCCGCAACGAATGGATCTGCTGGATTGAAGATGCCAAGAGAGAGGCAACCCGGCAGGGGCGCATTACCCGTGCCCGGGAAAACCTCACCGCCGGCAAACGCCGCCCCTGCTGCTGGCCCGGCTGCCCCCACCGCGAGCGCACCGGCAAGGCCTAGAACGCCACTGAAGAAAGTCTTTTCTACTGTGGGAAGCGATGCTCGCATCGCGAAGGGGCCGCAGAAAAACCCGCACGGTTGAGCGTTTTAC
>NZ_JABURH010000173.1 GCF_014762765.1 Alcanivorax sp. | reverse complement strand
TTCACGTATCCGAAATGGATTGGACCAACAAGAACATCCACCCGTCCAAGGTTGTAGAGATCGGCGACGAAGTGGAAGTGATGATCCTGGACATCGATCAGGACCGTCGTCGTATTTCCCTGGGTATCAAGCAGTGTCAGTCCAACCCGTGGGATGCCTTCGAAGAGAAATACCAGAAAGGCGAGCGCATTTCCGGCAAGATCAAGTCCATCACTGACTTCGGTATCTTCATCGGTCTGGAAGGCGGCATCGACGGTCTGGTGCATCTGTCCGACATTTCCTGGGAAGAGCAGGGCGAAGATGCCGTGCGTAACTTCAACAAGGGCGATGAGCTGGAAACGGTGGTTCTGTCCATCGACGCAGAGCGCGAAAGAATTTCCTTGGGTATCAAGCAGTTGACAGACGATCCGTTTGCTCAGTATGTTGCTGCTAATGACAAGGGCGCAATCGTCAAGGGCGTGATCAAGGCGGTAGACGCGAAAGCAGCCACCGTTGAGCTTGCCGAGAACGTGGAAGGCACCCTGCGTGCCAGCGAAATCAGCCGCGACCGCGTTAACGATGCGACCGAAGTGCTTAACGTCGGTGACGAAGTGGAAGCGAAAATCACCAACGTTGATCGCAAGAACCGTGTTCTGAGCTTGTCCATCAAAGCGAAGGACCAGGCCGACGAGCGTGAAGCCATTGACGGACTGTCTGAACAGCAGGACGCCAATGCGCCGAAGACCATCGGTGACCTGATCAAGAAGCAGATGGAAAGCAGCAACGAGTCATAATACGGCTCCTCCCGGGGACCGGCATCGTGCCGGTCCCACTGGGCTGGGAGCCCAGGGAGCAGGCTGTAATGGCGTTAACCAAGTCGGAATTGATTGAGCGGATTGCCGATCGGCAAAACCAGTTGTCGCCCAAGGATGTGGAGCTGGCAGTCAAAACGCTTATCGAGCAGATGGCCGATTCTCTGGCCGGCGGAGGTCGTATCGAAATACGCGGCTTCGGCAGTTTTTCCCTCCATTTTCGTGCGCCCCGCGTGGGACGCAATCCCAAGACCGGTGCCAGCGTCGAGCTGCACGGTAAATATGTTCCCCACTTCAAACCCGGTAAAGAGCTGCGCGAGCGCGTTAACGATTCACTGCATGAAGAAAGTGGTGAAGGTGTTGATAATGGCGCCAGTGGCAATCAGGCTGCCGTTAACTAAACCCCGTTTGTCGTTACCGCCCGGCACAGGCCTGGCCAGTAAAGAGGGAACCTTACGATGCGAAACCTGTACCGGATTCTGGTAATTCTGGCCGTTGTGGCCGTTTTTCTTTTTGCCTTTCTGTTTGTCACCAGCAATCGTGACCTGGTGATGCTGGATATGCTGTTCTATCAATGGCACTGGGAGGTATCCCTGGGCGTGCTGGTGATCGGCGTGCTGGCCATTGGTCTGTTTCTGGGGCTGCTGGCCGGTATCGGTCTGCGCGGTCTGAAGAGCCTGTTTTCATGAGTGAATCGTTCTGGCTTCTGCCGCTGTTCTTTGTTGCCATTGCCGCCGGTTTCTTTCTCGGCAAGCGTGAGAGCAGGCGCCGGCAGCGTCGACGCATGGCCTCCCTGTCCAAGGACTATGTGGCTGGCATCAACTTCTTCCTCAATGAAGAGCCGGACAAGGGTATCGAAGCCCTGCTCAAGAGTCTGGACGTCAGTGAGGAGGGGCTCGATACCCATCTTGCCCTGGGCAAGTTGTTCCGCAAGCGGGGCGAATTCGATCGTGCCGCCCAGCTCCATACCCACCTGCTGGAACACGGCGACTATGGTCGCCCGGTGCAGGAAGAAATCCAGCTGGAACTGGCCCAGGATTACTTGGCCAGCGGTATCTTCGATCTGGCCGAGCAGGTACTGCTGGAAATGCTGGATCAGGATTGCCAGGCCAAGGATGAAGTCTGCCAGCAGCTAATGGGCCTGTACGAGCAGGAGCGCGATTGGGTCAATGCCATCAGTATGGGCGAGCGGCTGATCAAGAGCCGCCCGGCGCTGGGGCCTGTGCTGGCCCAATACTGCTGCGAGCAGTCGGAAAACCTGCGCCGTGATGGTGACATCAACCCGGCACGCCGCATGCTGCGCCGGGCCCTGTCCTTCGATGACCAGTGCGTACGCGCCAGCTTTGTGGAAGGCGAGCTGGAAATGGGCGAACAGAACTGGGATGCCGCTACCCAGGCCTTACAGCGCATCTGGGTGCAGGACAGCGACTTCTTTGATGAAGTGCTCGACAAGCTGCGCACCTGCTATCAGCAGCAGGAGAAGGACGAAGAGTTTATTCAGATGCTGGCGGACTACAGTGCCGAGAAACCCAGTACCAGCCGCATCCTGCTGCTTTCCGAAGCGCTCAAGGAACGCTACGGCGACAAGGAAGCGGCGGATTTTATTGCTGAGTACATGAAAGCCAACCCCTCAGTACGTGGTCTCAACCGGATCATCGACATGAGCCTGGCCGGCAGCGCGGAAGGGGAAACCCGCGAACATCTCGGTGTACTCAAGCAGCTGTCAGAGCAACTGCTCAACGACAAGAGCCTCTACAAGTGCCGCCGCTGTGGTTTCGAAACCCCCTTGATGCAATGGCGATGCCCAAGCTGCAAGCGCTGGGGGTCCATCAAGCCGGTGGTCAAGGAAGTCTAGCGGCAAGCTGCAAGCCTCAAGCTACAAGCTGCAACACGGGAAAGTGTATCGAAAACTGCTGGTTTGTTGGCCGCGCACAAAGATAGGCAGATGATTCGCGGCCAAAAACGTCAAGCCAAGCCCGATCCTATTTCGCGTTGCAGCTTGTAGCTTGAGGCTTGCAGCTCCGAATTCTTGAACCGTCTTCCCGCAACTCATACCATAGCGCCACCAATCCCCGAGGACGCTCCCATGCCTATCTCCAGCCCTGTTATCGTCGCCCTGGATTATCCCGATGCCGCCCGGGCGCTGGCCATGGCGGATCAACTGGACCCGGGCAAGGTGCGCGTCAAAGTCGGCAAGGAAATCTTCACCCGCAGTGGCCCGGCCATTGTCGAAGGGCTGCACAGCAAGGGCTTCGAGGTGTTCCTGGACCTGAAATTCCATGACATCCCCAACACCGTGGCCGGTGCTGTGGCGGCGGCTGCCGACCTGGGCGTATGGATGGTCAATGTGCACGCCAGCGGAGGCCTGCGCATGATGGAAGCCGCCGCCAATGCCATCGCCAACCATGCCAATCGACCCCATCTGATTGCGGTGACCGTGCTGACCAGCATGGAAGCTGTTGATCTGGAGCAGGTGGGGGTGATGGATGAGCCGAACGTGCAGGTGCGGCGCCTGGCTGAGCTGGCCAAGCGCGCCGGCATGGACGGGGTGGTGTGTTCCGCCCGGGAAGCGACCATGCTCAAAGAGGCCTGTGGCCGGCAATTCGAGCTGGTCACCCCGGGTATCCGCCCGCCAGGCGCAGATGCCGGTGACCAGCGCCGCGTGCTGACGCCGGTACAGGCCCGGGATGCGGGTGTGGACTATATGGTAATCGGTAGGCCGATTACCCAGGCTGCCGAGCCTACAAGGGTGGTGGACGAGATATTACAAAGTCTTGCCTGAGCCACTTACGCAATTCGTAACCCTCCGCTGATAACGTCCTTTCGCCGGGCTTTCTATGGTGTGGTCTCCAACTGATAAAAATGGAGATCGATATGAAAGCATTGAAAGCGGTTGTGATGTCCCTGCTTCTGGCACTGAGCCTGCCGGCCCTGGCGGTGGAAGTGGAAGCGGTCAAGGACGCGGCCAAAACCCAGGTAGAAAATCGAATCAACCTGAATACGGCGGACGTTACCCAACTGCAGGAACTCAAGGGCGTGGGGCCGAAAACGGCGGAAGCCATCGTGCAGTGGCGTGACAGCCAGGGGCCTTTTACCAGCGTGGATCAGCTGCTGGCCATCAAGGGCATCGGTGAAAAGACCCTGGCAAAAATGCGCGACAGCCTGGTGGTGCAGTAAGGGTTTACCCGATTCCGGTAGAGCTTTGTTCGCAAAGCGAAGAAGCCGGAAATATTTTCGCCTTGTGAAAAAAAGGCTTCAGCCGGTTTTAAAGCACTACAAAAAAGGCTTCCATCGGGAAGCCTTTTTGCGTTGTGTCTCTTGTTGATTTTCTCACTCTTCCGAATGATTTTCCTCTTCATCTGCCTGGCTCAGATCATCGGCCCGATCCGGCTCCGGTGCCGGAGGTTCGTGGGCCGGGGCATCACCCTGTTGCTGCCGCTTTTCCTCTTTTTCCAGGGTGGCTTTTTCCGCCTTGGCTTCCACTTCCTCGGTGGTCTTTTCCTCGCCGATGCGGAAGGCCGCAAAGCCGGCATGAACTACCTGGTTCACTGCCATTCCGAGAACTCGACCGTTATATGGCGCAATGATGGCGCTGCCTGTATTGCTGATCGGGTCGGTGACGGTGCCCAGCACCTGGCCCTTCCTGACGTTCTGGTTCAGTTCCACCTCGGCAAGCAGAATGCCGCCCTGGGTGGCACGAATCCATTCGGACTCATAGAACACCGGTTGCGGGGCACTCCAGAAACGGCTGGCCTTACGCATGCCCAGGTTTTCCAGCAGGGTATCGATGGCCTGAACACCGTTGCTGACCGCTTCGGTTTCCAGCCGGTTGGGGCCACCGGCCTCCATGGTCACCGCCACAATGTTCTTTTTCACCGCCGCGTCACGGAGCATGCCGGTGACGCCGGGGCTGTGCAGTACCGTCATGCCGCCGAAGTGCTTGGCAAAAGCCACCACATCCGGGTTGTCCAGGTCGGCCCGTAGCTGGGGCAGGTTGACCCGTTTCTGGGAGCCGGTGTGTAGGTCCACCAGATAATCGCAATGGCGGACGATATTGCTGAACAGGGAATGGGCCACGCGGCTGGCGGCACTGCCATTCTTGTTGCCGGGGAAGTAGCGGTTAAGATCCCGGCGGTCGCTCAGGTAACGCGAGCCACTGCGAAAGCCATCCAGATTGACGATAGGCACACCGATCACGGTGCCGGCCAGCTGATTCGGCTCCAGCTCGTACATGAGTCGACGCACCATCTCGATGCCGTTCAGTTCATCGCCGTGGATGGCCGCAGTCAGACACAGCTTTGGGCCTGGTTTGTCGCCATGTGCCACCAGTACCGGTACCGGCGTGGCGATGGAGGCGAAGGACTGATCCGGAGTCCAGTGCAGGGTGGCAAAACTGCCGGTTTCAACCTGGCGCCCCAGCAATGAGAGGGGCAGGGGAGCCGGGTCCGCCGCCGGTTGAGCCAGGTCATCCACTGCGGCGCTGTCGGCCTTGTCCGTGTCTGTATTGCCGTCACCGGCTGTGGCCTGGCCATCGCTTTCCTGCTGGCGTTCCACGGCCCGTTCTTCGTCTTCCACTTCATTGGCCCAGCCTGGCGTTGCTGCCAGGCCGAACAGGACAAATATTGCCGTGATAGCGAATGAGGACCACGTTTTATACACAAAATCTCCTTGATTCAGCCAAGCTGATCCAGCTCGTCCCAGCGAGCAAAGGTGGTTTCCAGTTCCGCCTGCAACTCGCTTTGTTGCTGTTGGGCGGCGCTGATCTCGGCCGGGTCACCCTTGAAGAAAGTCGGATCCGACATGCGAGCCTGCACCGCTTCCAGTGCTGCTTCCAGCTGCTCGATCCGTTCCGGTAATTGTTCCAGCTCCCGTTGATCCTTATATGACAACTTCTTGCGTTTCGGGGCTGCCGGGGCCGGTTCGAGCACCGGCTTGGCGGATTTGACGGTTTTTCCCTTCACTGGTTCCGGACGCTGGCGCAACCAGTCCTGATAGCCGCCCACATAGCTGTTGAGCTCGCCGTTTTCAAACACCAGGGTGGAGGTCACCACATTGTCGATGAACTCCCGGTCGTGGCTGACCAGCAGCAGGGTGCCCTGATAGTTCATCAGCTGCTCTTCCAGCAGTTCCAGGGTTTCTGCGTCCAGGTCATTGGTGGGCTCATCCAGGACCAGCAGGTTGAAGGGATTGGTGAACAGCTTGGCCAGCAACAGGCGATTGCGCTCCCCGCCGGACAGGGATTTCACCGGCTGGCGCACCCGGCTCGGGTCGAACAGGAAATCCTGCAGATAGCCGATCACATGCTTGTTCTGGCCATTGATGGTGACCACATCGGAGCCTTCGGCCACGTTGTCGATCACGCTCTTTTCCTCGTTGAGGGTATCTCGCAACTGATCGAAATAGGCCACCTGTAGCTGGGTGCCCAGCTTCACGGTGCCGCTGTCCGGGGCCAGTCGGCCCAGTAGCAGACGGATCAGGGTGGACTTGCCACAGCCGTTGGGGCCGAGAATGCCTACCCGATCCCCGCGCAGCAGGTTCACGGAAAAATCCCGCACGATGGTCTTGCCGTCCACGCTGTAATTCAGATGCTCGGCTTCCACCACCACCTTGCCGGAATTGTCGCCGCTCTGGATGGTCAGGCTGGCGGTGCCGGTGCGGTTGCGGCGTTGAGCAAATTCATCGCGCATGGCCTTGAGGGCACGCACCCGGCCTTCGTTACGGGTACGGCGTGCCTTGATGCCCTGGCGTATCCACTTTTCTTCCTGGCTGAGTTTCTTGTCGAATTCGGCGTTGGCCCGCTCTTCCGCTTCCAGCGCCGCCTGCTTGCCGCTCAGATACTTCTCATAGCTGCCCGGCCAGCTGGTCAGCTTGCCCCGGTCCAGCTCGATGATGCGGGTGGCCAGGGAGCGGATAAAGGCCCGGTCGTGGGAGATAAACACCAGGGTGGCGCCGTAGCTCTTCAGGAACTCTTCCAGCCACTGGATGGAATCCATATCCAGGTGGTTGGTGGGCTCGTCCAGCAGCAGGATATCCGGCTCCTGCACCAGCGCGCGGGCCAGCAGCACCCGCCGCTTCATGCCCCCGGACAGGCCGGCAAAGGGCTGATCGCCGTCCAGCTTCAGCTTGGACAGCACCGTGTCCACCCGCTGCGACAGCTGCCAGGCACCACAGGCTTCGATCTCGCTGCTCAGCTGCTCGAACCGGGCCAGGATCTTGTCGTCACCATCGCCGAGATGGTGGACCAGCTCCGCGTGTTCGCTGAGCAGAGCGCCATGCTCGCCGAGGCCCTCGGCCACCATGAAATGGACGCTGTGATCCTGATCGTCCGGTACTTCCTGCTCCAGACGGGCCACGGTCAGCCCCTGGGTTTTCTCAATCTGGCCGTCATCCGCATGGATCTCCTCGGCAATCACCTTCATCAGGGTGGACTTGCCGGCCCCGTTACGACCGATCAGACAAAGCCGTTCCCCCGGGTCGATGGACAGGGTGACGTGATCCAGCAGCGGCTGCTGCCCATAACTGAGCTGAATGTCGCGGAGGGTAATCAGAGGCATACTTTATGGATAACCAAATATGTGAATAATGTGATGAAGCAGTTTCAATCTACAAGCTGCAAGCGACAACGAGATCAAGCAATCGGGTTAGCGAACAGCATGAGCCCGCGACCACCCTGCGATAATCGCGGTCGGAGAGCTCACAGTATTCTGCTTGCCTGACCCGCGTTGTAGCTTGCAGCTTGTCGCTTGAAGCTATGTTTCTTGAACGCGCAGTGTAGCAGCTTGTTACGGGCGTGTAGTGGTGTCTGAAGGGATCATCGGGCAGCCTTTGGCCCAGAAGGAGAGGAGCACATGACAGACTTTTTGCGGGAACGTTACGAAGAGGTGGATCTGACCCCGGGCCAGGGCAAGATCACCGCCACCGTGTCCATCGGATTGGGTGTCCTGGCGCTGCTGGGCAGCTTCTGTTTTCTCTATCCGGAGTTGCTGACCACCCCGGAATTCCGTGCCTTCTACAACGCCGAGGTGCTGCGCATTGCCCTGTTCATCGGCATCGGTATCGGCTTTGTCTGTGGCTTTTTCAGTGTGCTGCGTCATCAGGAAAAGCGCTACGGCATCATCGGCATGGTGCTGGCCTGCATGGCCGCGCTGATCGGCTCCGGACGGCTGGATGTGCCGCCGGTGGAAGGTCGCAGCCTCTACGCCGGGCTCGACTATTTTATCCTTACGCTGCTGGTGCTGGCCCTGGTGTTTATCCCGCTGGAGCGGGCCTTCCCCAAAGACCCGGACCAGAAAACCCTGCGCGGGGGCTGGGTTACGGATATCAAGTACTTCCTGTTCAGCCATGTGGGCCTGCAGCTGATCAGCTTCTTCACCATCATCCCCATTCAGGTGGTGCTCCACGACAAGGTGGACATCGGCTTCCAACAGGCCATCGCCAGCCAGCCCCTTTGGCTGCAGTTCATTGAGATCCTCATCGTCATCGACCTGGGCAGCTACTGGATTCACCGGGCCTTCCATGAGGTGCCCTGGCTGTGGAAATTCCATGCGGTGCATCATTCCACCACTCAAATGGACTGGCTGGCCTCCTCGCGCCTGCATGTGGTGGAAATCATCGCCAACCGTTTTGTCGGCTACCTGCCCATCTTCATTCTGGGCTTTTCGCCGTCAGCGGTGTACGCCTATCTGGTGTTTGTGTCCTTCCACGCGATCTTTATCCACGCCAATGTGCGCTTCCGGTTTCCGGGCATCCGCTGGCTCATCGCCACCCCGGAATTCCATCACTGGCATCACTCCTCGGAAGACGAGGCCGTGGACAAAAATTACGCCGCCTTTCTGCCCATCTACGATAAACTGTTCGGCACCCTGATCATGCCCAACCGACTGGCTGCCGAGTACGGCACCCGGGCCAGCACCAAGGTGCCGGAAGGCGTGGTCGACCAGTTTCTGTTCCCGTTCCGTCGGGATCACCGTCAGGAATAAAATTGTATCGTTGGAGCCATGCTTACATGGCGAACTCCAGCTTCGGGTTCGCCATGCAAGCATGGCTCCTACAGGATATGGTTAACGAATATGCCAACCGGAACGCTGTAAATGGATGACCTGATCGACCTGCTGCGCGAACGCCACCAGGGCTCTCTGGTAGCCCTGGAGCTGCCGGATGAAGACCGGCTGGTGGAAATCGAGGAACAACTGCTCATTTCCCTGCCGGGGGAGTACAAGGAATTCCTGCTCACCACCGGCGACATCCTTTGCGGCAGCCTGGAGCCGGCCACCGTCATGGACGACTACGCCCACAACTTCCTTCCCGAGCTGGCCGCCCAGGCCTGGGACCAGGGCATGCCCCGTTCGCTGATCCCCGTCTGCCAGGCTGCAGACGGCCTCTACGCCATCGCCCAGGACGGCCAGATCGTCTTCTGGGTACCGGGCGAGGGTGTCAACGAGGATGAGGAATGGAGCTCTATCTGGCAGTGGGCCAGAGAGGTCTGGCTGGAAAGCTAAAAACGAAGCCGCTGTAGGAGCGCCTCTCGAGGCGCGAATCCGAGCTTTGGCGAGGAAGCGAGGCAGCCCGTTCTCTCAATGTTCATCAGGATGAACAGCCTTCCTTCGCAAGGTTCGCACCTCAAGAGGTGCTCCTACATCGTGGGCCACCGTTCCTCCTACACCCCCGCCAAATCCAGCTCATTATTGATCAATACCACACACTGGGACGCAAACAGCATGGTTGGCCCCAGGCTGATCTTCTCCGTTCCCAGCCGCTTCAAGCTGTTAAAACTCTTCTTCGGCATGGGGATGTGATCGGTAAGCAGGAAGCAGGGCTTTTCCGCAAAGGCCAGCTCCCGAATACTCTCGCCCTTGGGGTCCATCATGTACAGCTGATGCCCGTCCTCGGCCAGCGCCTTCACCAGCTTCTCAAAGCTCAGTGTGCGCACGGTAATGCCGCTTTCCACCGCCTTCATCTGCTCCTTGCCCATGCCGGCAGAGGCATCCAGTGCCCGTGTCACCTTGGCCAGCAGCGCCTGCTCATGAAAGCCACCAATATCGCGCATTTCTGCCGCCACAAAGGTGATGGTGCGGGAGTAATCCTGGGTGCTTTCCAGCACCAGGTGCACCACCACATCCGGCCGGTGCGACTGTGCCACGAAGATCGCATTCATCAGGGTATGGGCGAGGATCTCGCTATGGGCATCGCCACCCACATTATCCATCAGGGTTTGGCTATTGGTGGACGCGGCGCGGGCGCGGAGGACGAAAGTACGCATAGGACTCCTGATTAAGATGACGCAGCCAATGATTGTAACCCTCTCGTTGGAGCTTTGCTCGCAAAGCGAAGACCTATGACACGCCGTAGGTGACCATGGAAGGAGAGTAATGATTTTCCGTAACGCCTGTACCTGAAGCAGCAAACGACCCTCGCCCCGTTTTACGCCCGCACGCAATTTGAATATGCAGGATATGGCTTACAGATATTGGTAAGTTGCTGAGATAAAGTGAATTTTCAAATTTGGGGATGCAAGAAAAGTCGGCACTCAATTTCCCGTTCAACACGCAAGTGCAAGAAAAGTCAGTTGAGAATGGTTCCTGGGTCGCGGTTAAATAAAACATTGATTGGCTGGGTTTTCGGGAAGATTCAGGGAAAGGAGGGGCTGGGGGTACATTGCAAAGCGATATATCGGATCTGAAATCAAATACGCTGTTAAGCATAAATAAAGGAGAAAGATAATGGATGTTACTGCGTTGGGTCTGGCTGCTTTGGGGGCATTTATTGTTCTGGCCGGTTTCTACTTGGCAGGAAAGGTAACAAAGAAGTTGTGGAAAAGCCTTGTTCAGGTGTTTTCGTTGTTGCTGGGGTTTATAGCTCTTGCAGCATTTCCCGTGCCTGTCGAGACGGCAGCGAGTGCAGGGACTTATTGGTTGATAATCCTTGTTGTCTGTGCCGTTGTGTCCAAGATATTTTTCAAGAAGAAAGAAGATGTTAGCGAAAGGGCTTAACAAGGCCAGGCAGGGCGGCGCCAAAATACGGCGCGCTTGCTCGCAGCCTTAGGGAAAGTTAACGGTTTGATGAGAGCCCTGGATTGTTGGAATCTATTTGGACTAACAATTTGATATGGAGGAGGAAACTCATGAGTAGCGGAAATGAGCGAGATTTTGTTGAGGCTCTTATCAGACGGAATCGTTATCTGGTTTTGTCGAGCACCAATGGCAAGGATCCGTGGGCTGCACCGTTAGAGTACATGGCCGACGACAAACTAAATCTTTATTTCTTTTCCACCGTGGACTCACGACACGCTTGTGACATAGAGATGAATGAGAAGGTTGCCGTAGCTATCTTTGATAGTGATCAGCCAGAATACAGTGCGGACCTGTCAGCCTCATTAAATGGCGTACAAATCGAAGCAACTGCCCGTAAGGTCCCAGAGAATGAATATAGCGAGGCAATTATTGCTGCGATAGAAGCCCTGAAGCCACCCATGCCTCCTTATGCCGTATATCAACTTCGACCTCGAACGTTCTACCTTCCCAAGATCACGAAGGGCGTAAACGTCAGAACAGAAGTGAAGTAGGTTTGTCGCTTAACAAGTCATTCGTCCTGTGCGGGCGTGTGCCTAAAAATGTCCACGGAAGTGGCAGCAGATCATTGATGACAATTGATGAGTAGCAATGAACCAAATCAATCCCAAAAAGTTGCTTCACAGCAAGTGGACTGCGGTAAAGCCAGTAAAGAAAGAAAAGCATTTTCTGGTGACTGAGGTCGAATTTGATGAAGAGGGTGAGGTTATTCATTGCCTGATAGAGGCGGTGATCTCAAACCGTTCAGAGGCTATTGATTGGAAAGCACTGAGAGATGCGTCGAGCTGGCAGCAGGGCTGGAAGTAGTTATTTCGTTCTCGTGACTTCTGGAGGGGCGCCATAGGGCGGAAATATCCGGTTGGGTATTTCCGCCCTACGGGTTTAGCGAGGGTCGTTACTTTCGTTATGCTCACCGTCGTTGGCTTTTGGTGCCTGGCCCTTATCGTCTTGGGGTACAGACTTTTCCTTCTTTTCCCCCTCAATACACAGCTTGTCGCCATCGCCATTGCGGATATGGATATCCAGCTGGCTGAAGGCGATTTCGATGTCGTGTTCCTTGCACAGGGCATCGATATGGCGGTTGAGTTCGTCGGTGGCGGCCAGGCGGTCGCCGATGTCATTCACGTGGACGCGCAGTTCGTGGTCCAGGGTGCTGGCACCGAAGCTGAGAAAGAACACCACCGGTTCCGGATCGCGCAGCACCCGTTTGTTTTCCCGGGCGGCCTGCATGAGGATGTCGCGGCATTTCTGCAGGTCGGAGCCGTAGGCGAAACCCACCTTGATGATGATGCGGGTGACGGTGTCGGACAGGGACCAGTTGATCAGTCGCTCGGTGACGAACACCTTGTTGGGTACCAGGATTTCCTTGCGGTCGAAATCGATCAGGGTGGTGGCGCGGATGCGAATGCGACTGACGGTGCCGTCCAGGTTGTTGATGGTGATCACGTCGCCGATACGAATAGGGCGTTCGAACAGCAGGATGATCCCGGAGATGAAGTTGGCAAAGATTTCCTGCAGACCAAAGCCCAGGCCCACACCCAGGGCTGCCACCAGCCACTGCATTTTGTCCCAGCTCAGGCCCAGGGCACCGAACGTGATGATGATGCCGCCGCCCACGATCACGTAGGAGAGCAGGGTAGTGGCGGCGTAGCTGGTGCCCTGGCGCAGGTCCATCCGTGACAGCACCAGCACTTCCAGCAGGCCGGGCAGGTTGCTGGCCAGCAGGAAGGTGACCGCACCAATGATCAAGGCGGTCATCACATCGCCGAGACTGATGGGCGAGGTGCTGCCGGCCTGGCCAGCGGCATCGGCGGTTTCCCAGAGCACGATGTTTTCGGTGTAGGAGAAGGCATGGAAAACATCGGCCCATACCCAGTAAACCAGCAGTGCAATGCCGGCAATCAGTGCCAGGCGGATCAGGCGCAGGGACTGCTGATTCACCTGTTTCAGGTCCAGCTGCGGTTCTTCGACTTCCACCGCTTCCGAGGCAGCTGAGGAGGTGTCCGAGCCCTTCTGATCGGCTTCCCGCTGGGCCACCGCACGGCGGTAGGCCAGTCGCTGGGCGGCAACGGCGAGCCCCCGCACGGCGACGGCATCCAGCAGAATCCACAGGACCACCAGGTAGAGGCTGTAGATCATGTGCCCGGCCAGGCGAACCGAGGTGTAGTAATAGCCGATGCCGATCAGCACCGTAAGGATCAGGGGCGCGGCGGCGCAGAGTCCGGTGGACAGGCCCTTCATGGTACGGCTGTAATGCCGGCCCGGGTAACTCTGTGCCACTGAGGGCAAGCTGATCATCACCACGACCAGGCTGGCTACCATGATGACCAGCCCCAGGCGATCGTTGCTGAGCTGGGCGGGCCATTGGTCGCCAAAGGCGATGATAAAAGTCATGGGAATAATGGCCAGGCCGGTCAGGGCCAGGCGGCGACGCATATGCTGATTATGCTGGTTGTCCCAGCGGAAATGGCGCTGGGCGATACCGCCACTTTTCAGCAGCCGGTAGAGCATTTCGAATACCAGCCAGAGCAAGGCAAGCTGGGCAAAGGCGGCGCCCAGTACACTGGTGATGGTGCTGGGCTGGCGCCACAGGCCAGCGGCGATAATTGCCAAAGCGATAGGCGCCGGCGCGGATATCAGCACGGTATAGAGCAGGCTTAATGGCGTATGCAGCTGGCTGTCGCGGCGCAGGAAACCCACATCCTGATTCATGGTGTCGATGCGTTTTTTCAGTCGCGGCCGCAGCAATATCAGGATAACAGCGGGGATGAAGGCCAGCACCAACCAGCCCCATTGTCCAGCAACAAGTTCACGGGCGCCTTGCCAGAGGGTCTTCCAGGGCATGGTGCTGACTTGCTGGGCTATCAGCCCCGGCAATTTGCCTAGCCATTCCAGGCTTACCGCCTGAGTGCTGGGCATCCAGAAGGTCTGTTCGGAAATGATGTTGTGCAGGCTGCGGGACACCTTGTTCAGCTGCTCCTGATTCAACTGGGTGCGAGTGAGGATGGCCAGTTGGCGGCCCAATTCCTGGTTGAGCTGGTCGTAGAGCTCCCGCCGTTCCCGGTGCAGGATTGTAAAGGCTCGTTCCATATCCGCAGTGAGTTCGCCTTTGAGTTTTTCCTGTTCCGGCAGAGGTGAACTATCCAGAGACTGGATCTTCTGTTCGAGCTCGAATTGTTCCAGGCGGGCGTCGGAAATCTTCTTTTGCAGGCCCATGTCTGACTGAGTCTGAGGCAGGCGCTTCTGTTGCTGGTAGAGCACCCGTGACAGCAGCAGGCTGCCGTCAAGCAAACGGATCTGGTCGTTGACGGTGCTTGACAGTGAGCGGGCCTTGTCGAGCTGGGTTTTGGTGTCGATGGCATCACGCAGCAGGCCATTCACTGCCTGGCTGGTGCTGGCAAGCTGCTCGCGCAGACTCTGGTTCTCCGCCATAGCGGCCTTGATGCGCTTATTGTCCAGTACGCTATCCGGTAGCGACGACTCCGGCGCATCGGCCATATCCTGCAGCTGATTGATGCGGCGTTGCTGGATCAGGGGTTGTACAGCATCGAGTTGGGCTTCCAGTACGGCTTGCTCGGTGCGGAGCAACTGTTGTTCGAGGCGGGCGACGTCCTGTTTCTTGTCGACCACGGTCAGTTCCTGGTTGTAGCGCTCGATGCGGGTTTCCAGGGCACGTAGCTCTATGTTGAGCCCTTGTTCCTGTTTTTCACTGAGCGGCTCGCCATTTTCGTCGGTGCCTTCATTGAGCCGCGAGCGGATGGTGTCCATGCGCTCCATGGCCTTGCTGATCACGTTCTGGGCCTGTTCCGGCAGCGTCTGAGCGCGGGTCAGTTCACCGTTGACCTGGGCAAGGCGGCTCTGATTTTTTTCCAGGGCATCCAGCCGACTGGTGAGCTTTTCGATAAGGGCCTGCAGTGACAGATCCTTGTATTGTGCGGCCCAATCCTTGTCCTGTTGCTGGCGAGCCTCGGCCAGTTCTGCGCTCAGGCGGGCGCGTTGGGTGGAGGCCTGGCGGGCGAAGGTTTCCAGCTCCTTGATGGTTTGCTGATTGCTGTCCACTTCGCGGCGCAATTCCAGCGTGCGCTCCAGAAGTTTCTTGTCTGTATTGGTGCCGTTATTACTGTTTTCCGCGCTTTCGCTGATCTGCTTTTCCAGATCGCCGACGCCGGGCAGGGAAAAACCTCCGATCTGGGCCTGGCTGAGGGCAGGCAAAAGAATGAGCAGAAAAAGGGCCAGACGTCGATCCATAACCTGAAGGCTCCAATGGCTGTGACGGGCAATCAAAGTGTGTTGACTATTTTGCTCGGTGACCTGAGCCCGAGTTCAGATCACCGGGTAAAGACGATGTTTTTATTCCGGGCTCCGGGCAAGCTTATCAAGGCGTTGCAGGCGGCGCAGCAGTTGTCTCACCAGGCCCAGCTCCCGTTCCCCGGCCAGTGGCAGCAGCTCGTCTACCCACTGGTGCAGGTTCTCCTCCGGTCCCACCTCTAGTGCCGCCAACAAACCACGCATGGCGTCGCGGGTATGTTGGTAGGTGGTGGTGTCTGGATTGCTGCTGACGGTTGGGGGCAGTGGTTGCTTGCGCAATTCCCAGGCATAGACCATCACCGCCTGGGCCAGGTTCAGAGATGGCTGCTCCTGGGCGAGCGGAATGCTGCTGGCCAGATCGCACAGGGCCACCTCGTCGCCGGTGAGGCCGCTGGCCTCCCGGCCGAATACGATGGCTACCCGTTGGACGCTGTCGCCCTTGGCGGCAATCAGTTCGGCGCACTGGTCCGCGTCCACATAGCGGTCTTTCTGCAGGCGTCGCCGGGCGGTGCAGGCAATGCTCAGGTCTACATCCGAGAGGGCGTCGCCCAGGCTGTCGAAGGTACGGGCCTGTTCCAGTACCTCGTTACTTTGATGGGCCACCCACTGGGCGGCGGTCATGTCGCCGGGTCGTACCAAACGTAACTGCTTGAACCCCATGGTCTTGATGGCGCGGGCGGCGGCGCCGATGTTTTCGCCCCGGGCGGGCTCCACCAGTACAAACATGATGTCCATTCGTCATATATCCACGTCAGGCTGAAGGTTGCCATTGTAAACGCAGGCAAAGGCTGTGGCAGGAAATGTCCATTTTTTGTCCGGCTACGTCCTAGGGTGCAACGGCAATGGTGTTTATTGTTTAACCAATAAACACAACAAACTTCATAACAATTGTGAGGGGACCCATGAACAAGCTCGCACTCTGCGGCCTGCTGGCTGCCGTTGTTATCCCTGCGCCTGCCCAGGCGTTTCAGCAAATCACCCACAAGCGTATCGCCATTGATGCGGTGGATTACATGAAAAACCACCCGGGCACCACCGAGTACAACCGCCTCAAGGCCTGGGTCAATGCTGCTGGCTACACGATGGATCAGTTTGCCGAGGTGATTGGTCAGGGCGCCTACGATGTGGATGATTTCCAGGACACCTACCTGTGTGGTGCGGTCTCCGGGGATTGTGTCTACGCGCCGGTATTCAACGCCGGTTCTTCATTGGTGAACTACACCTCCTACTGGCATTTCCAGAATCACACGCGCAGTTCTGACGTGCACGGTAATGATCTGGGCGGCTACAACTACGACCTGCTTACTGTCTGGGGCGATATCGACAATATGGCTGCTTCCTGGTTGTACGGTGATTACCTGGATGATGGCCCCGGTGGCATGACTGGCTGGTGGTCCTCGGATGATCCGAAGTACAACACCTACGGCATTACCGAAGCCAACTATCGTCAGGGCAGCTATTCCAGCAAGTCCATGTACGATGACTTTGAGGAAATACCGTTCCAGCCCATCGATAACCTGGGCCAGTACTGGTACAGCCAGTTCCTCAGTCAGCCCACCGCCCAGACCCTGGGTTTTGTGTTGCACACCACCGATCTGCTGCAGCCCCACCATGTGTGGACTACCTCGGCCCTGAACCACAGCGGTTGGGAATCGTGGGTGGCGGACTACTACGACAGTGAAAACCTGAACGACACCGCCCTGGTGGATCAAGCCCTGCAGAACTTCACCCCGCTGTCGCCTACAGGCACCGACATCCGCCCGCTGCTCACCGAGGGTGGCACCCTGGCCTATGGCAATGGCGGTATCGTGTTGTCCAGCACCGACCATTCCGATCGAGTGCAGGTCGGGCAGACAGTGATTCCCAATGCCATCGCCATGGTGGTGCATCTGCTCAACCATGCCGCGCACCAGGTTAATCCCTGATTTTTGTACCGGCTCATAACCGGGCCGGTGTTTCCCCCGTAGGGTGCACTGAGTCTAAGGCGAACTGCACCATTCAGACGCCAGATCGGTGCGCTCAGTGCTCCCTACGGTAATGAACGGGCTAGAAAGACGTTAGAGGAAAACTTTCATGGCAATGCATCGATGGATGTTGGCCATTGGGTTGGCGGTTATTGCGGTGGCCGGTTATACCGGCTGGCAGAAGTGGGGGCCGCTGCCTGATGATGTGGCTGCCCGCGTGGATGGTGAAACGATCCCGGCTGCTACCCTGGACGTGTTTGTGGCGGCCGCTCGCCGCAGCGAGCCGGATATCAGCCGGGAAAGCGTGCTCAAGGGACTGGTGGAAAACCGTTTGCTGGCATCGGTGGCCAATGCGCAAGATGATCACCGCGCGCACCCGGAACGGGTGGGTTATGACAGTGCCACCCGCCACGAACAGCAGCGTTTCAAGCTGATCCGCACCGCCTATGCCGATGCCCTGCGCAAGGCGGTCAACGATAGCGGCATGGCGAACAGCCTGGATAGCTTGAGTGCCCCCTTGGTCCTGTCCCGCGATGTGCTGGCACCCATGCTGACTCTGGAGCAGGTGTTGCTTAGCACCATGACCGAGGCCCAGCAACAGGCGGCCCGTGAGTATGTGCTGGCCAGGTATCGCTTTGCTGACGATCAGCCGGAGCAGACCCTGAGCCTGTGGGAGCTGTACCGCCGCCAGAACATTCAGCTGAAGGTGCAGATGCACAATCTCAATCTGGATTTTATTCGCGAAGCGGTGAAGCAGCATCTGACCATGGCCTATGTGTTCTACTGGTTTGAACAGCGCGCGGGCCTGAGCGAGTCGGCCATTGCCGCCGTAGATCGCTGTATCGATGATGCCCTGCAACGGGAAACCCTGATGCACGACATGGGGTTGATGCAGGATATCCATGACGACAATCCGCAATTGCGGGAGCTGGCTGCACAGGTGAGCGATGCGCAGCTTGCCGACTACTACGCGGCGAACAGGGAACAGTTCACCCGTGTGGAGCGGGTACGGGCGCGGCATCTGAGAGTCGACAGTCAGCAGCAGGCGGACCGGGTGCATGAGCTTATCCGCGATGGCCTGTCGTTTGACCAGGCAGTAGCGGATTACTCGGTGGCTGAAGACCGTCAGCAGGGTGGCGAGCTGGGCTGGATTGACCGGCAATCCCGGCAGGATCACTGGACCCGGGCGCTGGCGTTTGTGCAGCCGCAGGGCGTGGTGTCACCGCCGTTTCGCAGCCCCGGTACGGATGGCGCCCCCTATTGGGAGCTGTTTCTGGTGGAGGAAAAAGTGACCGCCTACCAGAGCCTGGACAGCAAATCGGTGCGCTATCGGGCAGGGCGGGCAGTGGCTCAGCAACAATTGCAGCAACGCTTCAAGAGCCTGCTGGCGGACGTTACCGAGCAGGCGTCATTACGAATCAATCGTGGGGTGCTGTGATGAAGGCGCTGTTGGCTGCTCTGCTGCTGACTGCGATGGTGTTGGTGATGGTCCGTTGGTTGCCGACTGCAGCACAGACAGATGTGCCTGCGCTGGCCGAAAACAACGAGGTGGCGGCAAAGACTCCCGCGTTGAAACAGCAGAAACAGGCCGCCGCGACGCTACCCATGATCGACACGGTGGCGGAAAGAGAGCGGCAACCGGTTGACTCCCGACTGCACGATTCTGCGTCCATTCCCGCACCTTCCCCGCAAGCGATTGCAGCACTGCGTGAGAGTATGCGTCACGGGGATGCGCGTACACCACCGTTGGCTCCGGGTACGGATCTGCGTGAGCCTCCCGGCGATGCTGAGCTGGCCGACCCGGCCCTGTATCAGCAGTATGAGCAACGTCAGCAGCAGCAGGTGTATGCGTCATTTGCCCAAGCGGCCGATCAGCGTATCCCGGAACTGGAAGCGTTGATTGCCAAAGGCCGTGCCGAGGGCATCAGCGAAGCGCAACTGGCGGAAGGGGAAGCCAAGCTGGCAAAGCTGCGCGAACAGCGGGATCAGTTAGCGGCGCAACAACCGTCCGTCGACGAGGCGTCTGCAGAAGAAGAACAGGACTGACCGGTAAGCTCTGCCACGCTGTCGCTGATGGCCTGATCCTGCGGAGCCAGCGCACGGGCGCGGCAGATGCTGTCCCGGGCGCTTATAACATCCCCCAGGGCCTGTTCGGCGTAGGCGCGGTTGTTCCAGGCGGCGGCAAAGTCCGGCGCCCTGTCGGTGGCGCTGCGGAAGGCATCCAGCGCTTCCTGCTGCTGGCCCTGGCTCCACAGGCTGTTGCCGTGGCCGAACCAGAGTTTGCCGCTGTCCGGGAAGGCGGCTACCGCCGTCGGCCAGAATTCCTCGGCATTGGGCAGGGCGGAAATCGCCCGGAACAGGGTGCCCGGTTCTGCACTAGCGGGTAGTTGGCCGGGTTCAACCAGGGTGAAGCCCCATTGATCGGCGCGGGCCCAGGTGCGGATAAAGCGGTTCCAGTGGGTAGTCTTGCCGGCGTTGGTGCCGCTGTGCAGCACCATGGTATTGCCCTGATCCTGATAGCCGGTCACTACGGCGAAATGCCATTGAGGCCAGCGACGCAGGGCCAGGTTCTGTAATACCAGTACAGGTCGGCCTGCCTGCAGTTCCTGGAACAACGCCTGGCTACTTTCCACCGGATACGCCATCAGGCCACGGCTGCGAGCAGCGGCACGTAATTCAATGCCCAGGCTGCCTTCCCGTTCCGGTAACCACACCTCGTCAACCAGACTGTTTGCACTCACCGGTTTGCCGGCCCATTGCAGCATCATGGCCAGGGCGGCGGGGCCGCATTGGTATTTTTCCTGGGGCACAAAGGGCACCACCAGCTGCTGCTCGGGGTCCACCTGCGCACTTTGAGGAGGCGGGAAACTTTGGCATCCACTCAAGGAAAGCAGAACCAGCAAGCTAGCGAGGCATGCCAGGTTGAAAGGGCGGGTTAACGTTGTGGGTGAAAGACGAGGAGCGATTTGCTCCTCGCCGTAGGGGGCTGGCATGGATCAGTTAATGGGATCGATAACCGGGAAGACGTCGGTGGCACCTAGCAGATCCAGCAACACCAGAATGAGGATGATGGCGAGGATCACGCCAACCACACCCTGGCCGGCGGGCAATTCTTCCGCTTTCTGGGCCAGCTGCTGCAGCTCCTGATCGGTGAGGCGGTCGAGACGCTGGCTCACCTGATCCTTGCTGACGCCGTAGTCGCCCAATGCCTTGGCGGCGACCTTTTGGTCCATCAGCGCCATTACCTGCGCTTTCATTGCCGCGCGGTCCTGTTGTTGGATGACCGTGTCGTTACCGATCATGGCGGCCTGGGCGGCTGGCACAATCATCAACTGCATGAAAAGCAGCAATGATGCACTGAGAATACCGGTAATACGCTTGGTCATGGGATATCTCCATTCAGCTCGATTGATTCAACACTAACATCTTGACCCTAATGCAGAAGAATATCTCTCGAAGAATCACCATTTTTTACAAGGACTTTACCAATTTCTGATGCGTTCACTCCGGCTTCACGCAATTGCGTAAGAACCCGGGGTAGTGCCTCTTCGGGAATGCTGAATAGCAGTCCGCCGGCGGTTTGCGGGTCGCACAGGAGAGTCAGTAACGGCTCTGCAACCTGCTGCGTATCGCAATGCATCAACACGTTCCGGTTGGCCTCGTTGAGGGTGCTGCTCACCCC
Organism: Alcanivorax sp.; assembly: GCF_014762765.1. Lineage (GTDB taxonomy): Bacteria > Pseudomonadota > Gammaproteobacteria > Pseudomonadales > Alcanivoracaceae > Alcanivorax. Next base: position 14,882 of record NZ_JABURH010000173.1, on the reverse strand, counting down.
CTTTTCAATCAGTGGGAGGGTGCCGGGCAGCATGGGAATGCTGTCGGTATCTATGGCCATGGCCACATCACTTTGCTGACAAATTTCATGGAGATGGCCGAGCAGGCCGAAGCCGGTGACATCGGTGCAGGCATGCACCGGTATATCCTGCATGGCGTGTTGGGCGATGCGGTTGCTGACCAGAAGATGCTTCAGGGTGGCATCCAGCCAGGGGCCGTGCAGTTTGCCTTTCTGCATCATGGCGGCCAGCTGCACGCCGGTGCCCAGCGGTTTGGTGAGCAACAGGCGGTCGCCGGCCCGGGCGCCGCCCTTGTGCCAGAGTCGTTGCGGGTCTGCCTGGCCATTCACGGTAAAGCCGGCTGCCATCTGCGGGCCTTCGATGGTGTGGCCACCCACCAGGGTACAGCCCGCAGCGTTCAATTCTGTCACCGCGCCGGCCATCAGCCGATGCAGATCCCGACCCTGAAGTTTCGGGTGATGCCAGGGCAGGGTTACATTGGCCAGAGCGGAGTGGGGCGTGGCGTTCATGGCGTACAAATCACTGAGGCTGTGCAGTGCCGCCACCCGGCCGAACAAAAACGGTTCGTCGATAAAGGCCGGGAAAAAATCCAGACTTTGCACCAGCCGTTGGTTGCCGGCCCAGTGAATGATGGCTGCGTCATCGGCGGCATCCATACCGGCTTCAATACCTTCACTGATATGTGGCTGCAAATCTCGCAACGCATCGTGCAGCGCATCGCTGCCCACCTTGGCGCCGCAGCCGGCGCAATGGAGCACATCCGGGTCCGGCGGCGGCGCTGACATGGTGGGTAGCTGACTATCGAACTTGTCCATAAAGGCCTGGTCGATGCGGTTTTTCCAGCGCCACACCCAGTGCCCGGCGGCGGACAGGGTGCCGCCACGGCTGGCTACCGCCTGTTTGCCACCGGCGGAGAGCAGGGAAAGAAAATGTTTTTGCGGGCGATAGGCTTGCAGAGGCTGACCAGTGATGGCGGCAGTCAGGTTATGGGCCAGCACTTTGGCCTGGCGCACCGCATAGACGCCGGCCTTGGGCAGGCTTTCGGGGAAGGCGGCACAATCACCGGCGGCAAACACGCGCGGGTCGCTGCGGCTTTGCAGGGTGTCTTGTACGCGCACAAAGCCTTTGTCGTCACAGTCCAGATCGCTGTCGGCGATCACCCGGGTGCCTCGCACCCCGGTGCACCAGAGCACCCGCTTGGCATCCAGTGGGGCGTCGTTGGCGTAGAGCCCGTCGTCGCGTTTTTCCACTCGCGTGTGTTCGCGCAGCTGGATGTTGTAGTCATCCAGATAGCGTTGCATCCGGCGGCGTACCGGTTCCGGGTAGCCCGGTAAAAGTACGCTGCCACTGATCAGTGACAAGGCCCCATTGCGACCCGTTTGCCGCTGATGCTCGGCGATGGCCAGCGCCATTTCGGTACCACCGGCCCCGGCCCCGACCACCGCCAGTGGGCTGTCGCCATCGCGCCATTGTTGCCAGCGCTCATGGAAGCTGGCCACCGGTTTCACCGGCACGATATCCGGGTGGCCTCCGCCTACCGGCTGCAGGTCCGGGGTGGCGCCCACGTCCAGGCTCAGCCAGTCGTATTCCAGGGTACTGCCATCGTCCAGAGTGAGGCGACGTTCGGCGCTGCAGATAGTTGTCACCGCAGCGCGGATAAAGCGGGTGCCGGTGGCGATGCACAGCCGGAAGAGGTCCACATGGGTATCGGTGAGGCTGTAGTGGCCGGCAATCAGACCGGGCAACATGCCGGAGTAGGCACTGAGGGCATCCGGAGACACCAAAGTGATTCGCACACCGGGAACCGGTTTCATGGCCAGCATGCGCAGGGCCAGCGCATGGCTGTGGCCGCCGCCCACCAGTACCAGATCGTGATTGGCCGACGGAGTCATCACAGCAGGATATCGCCTTTCAGGAAGCAGCGGGCCTGGCCACTCAGGGTGACCCGGTCACCCTTGAGGGTGCAGTGGAGTTCGCCGCCCCGCGCAGAAAGCTGGCGGGCATGAAGGGTCGTCTTGTTCAGCCGCTCGGCCCAGTAGGGCACCAGAGTGCAGTGGGCGGAGCCGGTTACCGGATCTTCCGGCACGCCCTTGGCCGGGGCAAAAAAGCGGCTGACAAAATCGCAGTCGTCACCGGGGGCAGTGACCATGATCGCAAAGGTATCCAGCTTGGCGATGGCGGCGAAATCCGGCTGGAAGTTGCGTACCTGTTCAGCGTTGTCCAGTACCACTAGCGTGTCACGGGCCTGCAGTACGCCCTTGAGAGGAATACCCAGCGCTTGCTCGAAGGGTTCCCGGTGGCTGACCGGGTGCGCCGGGCGGGTAGGGAAATCCAGGCTTAGTGTCTGGCCGCTACGGTCCACATAAAGCGCGCCGGATGCGGTATTGAAACGAATCCGCTCACCGGGAAATCCCAGCGCATTGAACACCACCCAGGCTGCGGCCAGGGTGGCATGGCCACACAGATCCACTTCCACACTGGGGGTAAACCAGCGCAGCGTATAGCCGGTGTCGTCCGGCACCAGAAAGGCCGTCTCCGACAGGTTGTTCTCCATGGCAATGTTCTGCAGCAACGCATCTTCCGGCCAGCTTTCCAGTGGCACTACCGCCGCCGGATTGCCGGCAAACAGGGAAGAGGTGAAGGCATCGACTTGATAGAGCTTCATGGGCTGCCTTGAAAATAACGTGTTCGTTTCATTGGTTTCAAAGACCCAACCCCGGCTTCAGCCTCAGCCGCTTGCGCAATCCTCGTGACAGCGCATCCACCGCCAGATTGAGCATGACTGTGGCCAGGATCAACAGCAAGGTCCGGTCGAAGCGGAATTCCGCCACGCTGGAATCAATATAGAAACCCAGGGTATGGATGCCAAGGATCCCCAGCACCGCTGTTTCGCGCATGATCACTTCCCAGCGATAAAGCAGAAAGGCCAGCAGGTTTGGGGTGACCCGGGGCAACACTTCCCAGGCGTAGCGGTTGATACCGGTAGGAGCGTCCACACGAAGCCTCAGGCTTTCGCTGAACCGTCCGGTGAGGTGGGCGACGATGGCGCCGGTATGCAGGGCCAGGGCCAGGATGCCGGGCAGCATGGAGGGGCCGAGCAGAATCAGGAAAAAGAAAGCGAGAAAGAATTCCGGGGTGGTGCGCATGACCACCAGCAGGCCATGGCCGGCGGTGCGACTTGCCCGGTTGCCGAATAACGGCGAAATCAGCGGGAAAAGCAGCAGCGACAGCACGCCGGTGAGCAGCAGGGCGCTAAGGCCCAGCACCAGGGTTTGCCACAGCCCCGGCCACAGTTGTTGCTGCCAGAGCATGGCGAACCAGTGCCACAGTTCCATGAGCCCGCCGCCTTGGCGGAGCGGTACTGGCACCAGATCCACGGTGACGAAGCGCACCAGGGTATCGAGCCGGCCGGTGAACAGCGGCGGTGCCCAGGCGATGGCGGCCAACAGGTACACGGGGATCAGGGCCGGGCGCAGCCACCAGCGCAGGGTAAAGATGATGGCAAAGAACAGGTATAACAGGGCGGCGCCCTGGTCGTAGCTGCCTTCGCGAAAGGCGGTTTCCAGATGGAAGCCCAGGGTGGGCAGGCCGATAAAACCGAGGATGGCGGAGGCGCGGATGGCGCATTCCAGCCGGTAACCGCCGTAGGCCTTGAAGGCCTGCCAGACCAGCGGCAGGCGGGCGTAGAAGAATACGCTCAGGCGTTGTCGGTTGACGGGCAGTGCATTGGCTGGGCCAGGATCGGCTTCTTCCAGAAATTCACCAAAGACCTTGGCGAAGATGCCCGCGTAGGGAATGGCGATGGCCAGCACCCCGGTGACCGTGCTCAGTCCGGCTACCTGCAACAGCAGCAGGCCCCAGAACAGTTCGTGGACAGCACGGATGCTGGCCGCAACGCCTCGCACCCAGCGATGATGCCAGGCCATGGCCATGACGAAGCCAAACAGGGCGGCCAGGGCAGTGCCCTGCCAGGCGAAGGCCAGGGTGTTGGCCAATGCCCGCAAGAGGTTATCGGTGGAGAAAAAATCCGGTGCCAGAAAGCCCTGGCCCATGCGCAGCAGAACGCTGCCTGGGGAAGAACGGGTGATGTCCAGGTCAGCAATCGCCAGGGCGACCAACCCGGCCACTGCGAGCCAGAAGCTGGCCCGGCGCCAGCGGGCGGCGGTGGAGTTGAGCGGCTGCCGGGCGCCGGAGCTCATTGGTAGAGCGCGTCCAGATCACCCGGGCTCAGGGTGCTGGCGGGGGCGTCGAGCAGAATGGTGCCTTCACCCAGACCGATGATGCGGTCGCAGCATTGCAGGGCCTGCTCACGATCATGCAGGGCGACCACCGCAGTGTGGTGTCGGGCCAGTGCCAGTTGCAGCAGAGCTAGCCCCTGATGCTCGTCCAGACTGGAGACAGGCTCGTCGGCCAGCAGCACCTTGCGCTGAGTATAGAGCGCCCGGCCCAGGGCAACCCGTTGCGCTTGGCCGCCGGATAACTGGTCTATACTGGTGAACAGCTTGTCCTGTAAACCCAGTTCCCGGGCCAGTTCGCCCACGCTGGATTTTTCCCTGGCGCTGGGCCAGATCAGGTTGCGCAGGTTGGTGAGGGTGCTGTGGCGGGGCAGGGCGCCCATGTAGAGGTTGTGGAAGACGCTGAGCATGGGCACCAGGTCACCGGCCTGGGGGCACCAGGCACAGCGGGCTTCCTGCTGCTGGCGCAGGGCGGCCAGCAGGGTGGATTTGCCGGCACCGGATGGACCCAGCAGCGCTACCTTCTCGCCGTCGGTAATGGTCAACGACAGGGACGCAAACACGACCTGGCCCGGATGGCCAAGCCGTGCATTCTCAAGATGGAATGTCAAAATCCGATCCAGCTACTGCGCGTCGAGCAGGCCGATGGCTTCGGCGGTTTCCTCGATAGGCGCGAAGTCGTCATTGCTGGCGGGGATGAATCTTTCCCGGGGGAAAGCGTTCAGCAGAACCGGATCATCAATGGCCAGCAGGGCCTCGGTGACGCGCTGGGTGAAGCCGTCGCCGAACTTGTCATTCAGGTCGCCACGTACGGTCCAGTGATAGTCCGGATAGCCGGGGGTTGTCCAGATTACCTGCACCTTGTCGGTGTCGATCTTGCCTTCTTCCAGCTCTCGTTCCCAGACCTTGTAGTTCACCGCGCCGGTGGCGTAGGCGCCGCTTTGTACCAGGGCAATGGTGGCGCTGTGATCGCCGGAAAAACCCACTTTTTCGAATAGCTGGTCCGGCGATTGGTTGAAAGTGTCGCGCAGGTAAAACTCCGGCATCAGGCGCCCGGAGGTGCTGCCCTTGGAGCCGAAGGTAAAGGACGTCTGCTCGACAAAGGCGTCGGTGAGCGTTTCGGACGGGCTCAGGCCGGTGCTGGTGTTGGCGATGAAGTAGGACTTGAAGTCAGGATCTTCCAGGCCCTGGGCGATGGCCTGTGATCCGGGCACCAAGCGGCGAGCCTGGACACCGGACAGGCCGCCGAACCAGGCCATTTGCACTTCGTTGTTGCGGAAGGCGGTGACGGCGGCAGCGTAGGATTTCACCGGCACATATTTCACTGGCACGCCCAGTTGCTCTTCCAGATAGAGGGCAACCACGCCGAAGCGTTTTTCCAGCTGGGATTCATCCTGATCGGGGATGGCGGTGAAAACGAAGGTCCCGGTATGGGGTTCATTACAGGCAGACAGCAGCACTGCTGCCAGCAGAGCGGCAAGAAAGGGGAAACGCATTGTTGACTCCGTTCAATAGGGAGGCTTACCGGACAAAGTGAACATCTCATCGTGGGCCCGGCCAGACACGACAGGGGGATTATAGAACGCCAGACGCGGGATACCAGAAGGGAAAGCAAAGAATGCCGCTCGCCGACCGACGGGCGGAGGAAAAAGTGCTGATGAGACCGGGACCAGCTTGAAAGGGGGGTAAGGGGTTTGTGGGAAGCGATGCTCGCATCGCGAATAATGACCGCACTGCCCACCGTTTCGCGACAAACATCGCTTCCTACAAGGGCAGAAGGCGTGTCTGACAGCTGATCGCCGGGGCGGTGCGATTCGCATGATGCATCGCACCCTGCGGGGAGACAGTTACGAGAAACGAGTTGCGAGGAGCTAAAGGCAGGTTTGGTGTTGCATTTCGGAACTCGTACCTCGTGACTCGCATTACCCTGTAACGAGGCGGTAGCGCTGGAGGCTGCTTGATGGGCGCAGAGCCCATGCAGGCTGATTGTCAGGCGTCATGCATCTGGCGTGCATCCAGAAACACCATCACTTCGTCGCGGCTGCCTTCAAATACGATCTCGCCTTCTCGGTGGGAGAGCATGTAGTCGTACATTGGGTCGTAGTAGTCGCGTAGAAGAGCGCGGATCCAGTCTTCGTGGAGCCCGGTATCCCCGCTGATGGCCTGGACTGCCAGGGCTTCGGAGAGTAGCTGGCGCAGTTGTTGATGGCGCATTCCACCCAGGCGGCGGCGAATGCGGTCCATGGCGGCGAGCAGTTCTTCGCCGAGATAATGGAGAGCCTGCTGTTCGCCGAAGTGCTGGCGGTATTCTTCCAGCGGGCCCACCACATAATCTTCAAGAGTGACCTGCACACGGGATTCCAGCGTCTCGTTGATGATGATGCGTGGGCAGGCCTTGATCTTGTCCTGCAGGGAAAAGGGCAAGTGGCAGCGGCCGATCAGCTTGCTTTCGTCTTCCAGTAATACCTGGGCCGGGTTCTGCGCCCGCTGCTTGAGCATGGCGATGGCCAGGGCATTGTCGAAATCGATCTGGGTAGGCTGGCCGCCGGGGCGTCGGCCGAACGAGGAGCCACGGTGATGGGCCAGACCTTCCAGGTCCACCGCATTGGCCTGGCTTTCGATGACCCGGGTCTTGGCGCAACCGGTGCGGCCGCAGAGGATCTCGAAGGGCAGGGTGGCAATGCAGGCTTCCATCTCGTCGAGCAGGAAGCGGCGCATGGCCTTGTAGCCACCGGTGACCAGTGGCGCATCGATCCCGGTTTCATGCAGCCAGGCCTGGGTGGTCTGGCTGCGCAGCCCGCCCCGAAAGCAATACAGATAACCGTTCGGGTTGGCCTGCCACCATTGCTGCCAGGCCTGCATACGCTGTTCACGCTCCTCGCCGCTGACCAGCTGGTTACCGAGATCAATGGCCGCCTGTTGGCCATGCTGCTTGTAGCAGATGCCGATCTGGTGGCGCTCGTCGTCGTTGATCAGGGCAATATTGGTGGTGCCAGGGAAGGCGCCCTTGGCGAATTCCACGGGGGCACGCACGTCCAGCAGGGGCGTGTCGTTCAGAAACAGGGACAGGTAATCACGGGTATCGTCGCGCATGGGAAGCGAGTTTAGTGCAGGTGTCAGCGGCAATCTACTTGTGCATTGCGACGGAGCACCTGTAGGAACGGAGCGTAGCGGAGTAGCGCACGTAGTTCCGTGCGGCCAGAAGGGTGAGGGAAGCGAATACCACCTCTCGAGGTGCGAACCGCGCTTGCGCGGAAATCGGCCCTAGGGCGATCAGGGATCTCAAAACCCGACAGGTTCCAGAAAGCATGGTGAATAGACGTTGATCTCTGTCGCCTCGCTTCGCTCGGTTCGCACCTCAAGAGGTGCTCCTACATCAACATCCTACGGCAAGGTTCGAATCGCGCCGTGAGCGACGCTCCTACTGTTCTTTGCAAGCCACCCACAAAAAACGCGGGCAGGGCGCTATGTGATTAGCACGGCCCTGCCCGCGTTGCCGCTTGTGGCTGGAAACTTGTCGCTGTTTTACTCCGCCGGACGGATCTGGCCGGCCAGGTGCGGCTTGATGCCATCCTTGGCCAGCAGGCGGAAGTCGCTGCCGCCGTCTACCGGCTTGTTCTCGAACTTCACGGTGGCAGGGATGAACATGGGCAGTTTGAACTGCACATCCACCGTGAAAGCTTCTTCGGGCAGCTGGTTCTGCAGCTCGGCCAGGCAGCGGGCCTTGGACCACATGCCGTGGGCGATCTGGCGCTTGAAGCCGAACAGTTTGGCGGACAGCGGGTACAGGTGAATCGGGTTGCGGTCTCCGGAAACTGCGCCGTAGCGGCGGCCGGTATCGCCGGGAACCTTCCATTCCACGGTGTTGGTGGCTGGCTGGGGCTTGGGCGCATCTTTCTTCTTGCTGCTGCTACCGCCGCCGCTGCGGAAGAAGTTTACCGATTCACTTTCCCAGACCCGCTCACCGCCGGTGCTGATGCTGGTGAAGATGGAGAACTCGTAGCCCTTGTCTACCTTGGTCAGGTTGCCCAGGAAGCATTTCACGTTCAGCTGCTCGCGCTCGCTGATGGGGCGATACTGGGTGATGCTGTTGCGCACGTGCACCAGGCCCATGGCCGGGAACGGGAAGCCGTCGCTGAGGATCAGGGCCATATGCAGTGGGAAGGCATGCATGTGCGGGTAGGTGACCGGCAGTTTGCCGTCGGCGGCAAAGCCACACACCTTGCGGTAGGCCGCCAGGTGTTTTTCGTCCAGAGCCACATCATTCAGGCGCAGGCCGATTTCCGGCAGGGTGGGGTTGCTGCCCGGCTTTACGGTGGCGCGCATTACCGCCTTGGCGAAGTTGATCACCATGGGGGGCGCGTTGCGCAGTTCGCGGAATTTTACCTCACTCATTACTCGATCCTTTCCCGTTGGTCGTGTGGTGGTCTCAGACCCATGATCTTTATGTCCCTGCGTTGTTGCTCACAGAGGCGTAAAGATCATGAAACTGTGGGGAGTATAGAGCAGGGTAAGCGGCGCGCTATTGGCCGCGCAGACAAGGTGTATAGGGACTGAAGCACACCAAAATAAAACTGTGACGGAGGTTTGCTGGCGAGCAGGAAGGGAGGGAAGCCGGGATCATTGATCCGGTTTGGACTTCCACATACCGACCCCGAAATAGATCAATCGCAACTGTTTTTCTGCAGTGCCGAGTACCTGGTTCTGGCCGAACTCGTCGTCTTCTTCCAGTTCCAGCATTTCCTGGGTCAGGGCGGTCACGTTGTTGACCACCAGGCCGGCCATCATTTGCAGGTCTTCTGCATTCACATGGTTAAGGAACGGGAAGCGGGCCATGTCCATGGCCAGCTCGTTGGTGAACATGCGGATTTCCCGGCGGATGGCGTTGCGCATGGTGGGGGTGCCGCCAGCCAGTTCCTTGGACACAAACAGGAAATGGGCGCGGTTATTGCGGACATAGTTGAAATACACCTCCAGGGAGCCGCGCAGCATGCGCTCATTGGGCAGCTCTTCCTGGCGCACCTGGCGCATCATATGGCGCAGGGTACGGAAGGATTCATCCAGCAGAGTCAGGCCCAGGGCGCTCATATCCGGGAAATGCCGGTAGAAGGCAGTGGGTACCACGCCGGCCCGTTTGGTGACTTCGCGCAGGCTGAGGCTGGAGAAGGGAGCCTTCTTGACGACCAGATCCAGCGCCGCTGCCATCAGTGCTTCACGGGTTTGGCCCCGTTTCGGCTTGCGGGTTCTGCTGGTGCTTTCCTTGGTCATTCCGGTCGCCTCTGCGTGGGGTTTCAGGTCGTTGGCCAGGCCTGGCCGGCAGTCTCGTTACCCCGTTTCCGGTCGCTCGGGCAGGAAAGTGCCGGGGTGCTGGTGGGCATTACGCACCAACAGACCCTGAAAATACGCTGTAAATTCTCCTCGTTGTGAGGCCGTGATGCAACTGGTGCGCAAAAAACATGTGTAACTGCATGATAATGCAGGTGTTTACAAAATTAAGTGTACAGGTGTTGACTTGAATAGTGGGTCTATGAATAATGCGTACAACTGTTCACTTACAGGGATGAACCCAATGAACGCAATGACACAGACCTCCAGCCGTTTTCAGCAAGGCCTGACCCGCCTGCTGCAGTCCCGTGTGGCGGATATTCTTTCCTATCCCCACGGCGTTGACCGTTATCTGGAAGTGTTCAATCCGCTGTGGTCCGTTAAAGAGGTGCGCGCCAAGGTAGAAGCCGTGCGTTACCTGACCAATGACAGCGTGACTCTGACCCTGCGCCCCAATCACAACTGGGAAGGCTTTGTTCCCGGTCAGTTCGTGCAACTTTCCGTGACCATCGATGGCAAGCGCCAGACCCGCTGTTATTCACCGGCCAACTCCCTGCACCGCGCCGACGGCTGCATCGAGCTGACCGCCAAAGTGCACGCCAACGGCTTTGTTTCCCGTCACCTGCGTGAACAACTGAGTGTGGGTGATGTGGTGTTGCTGTCCCAGGCGGACGGCGAATTCGCCCTGCCGGAAGAACGCCCGGAGCAGGTGCTGCTGATCAGTGGTGGCAGCGGTATCACCCCGGTGATGTCCATGCTGCGCACCCTTTGTGATGAGGGCTTCAGCGGCCCGATCACTTTCCTGCATTACGCCAACAGCGCCGCCGACATGATCTATGCCAGCGAGCTGGACGAGATCGCACGGACCCACGACAACGTGACCCTGGTGCGCTGCTTCAATGATGAGGGTGAACAGGGCGAACTGTCCGGCCTGTTTTCCCGTGAACATCTGTACATTGCTGCGCCGGAATTTGCACAGGCAACCACTTTTCTGTGTGGCCCGCCGCCGATGATGGCTGCGGTGGAAAAAGTCTGGGAAGAGGACGGCCTGGCAGAGCGGCTGCACAAGGAGCAGTTCACCCTGGCGGCGCCGCAGATCGAAAGCGACAGCGCGGAAGGCGAAGTGCGTTTCGTACAGAGTGAAAAAATGGCCATCAACAATGGCGCCACCCTGCTGGAGCAGGCCGAGTCCGCCGGGTTGACCCCGGAATCCGGTTGCCGCATGGGCATCTGCCACGCCTGTACCTGCCGCAAGACGGCCGGTGACGTGCGCGATATCCGCACCGGCGAGATCAGCAGTGGCGAAGAAGACATTCAAATTTGCGTCAGCGTGCCGGTGGGCACGGTGACCCTGGACATCTAAACGGATTCACCCAAACCGAAGCGTCACAGGACGAATCTTCAAACCGGGTTTAAGGAGAAAGCACATGAGTATTTTCAGCAACTTGACCGCCGAACAATTCGAGACCATTGGCCAGGAACTGGATGCCATCCGTAATCGGGAAATGGCGGACCTGGGCGAAAAAGATGCCAACTACATCCGTACTCTGATCAAGCGTCAGCGTCGTCTGGAAGTGGCTGGTCGTGGCCTGCTGATGGCGGGTTTCCTGCCGCCGGCATGGCTGGCCGGTGTGGCCTGTCTGTCTGCCTCCAAGATCCTGGATAACATGGAAATCGGTCATAACGTGATGCACGGCCAGTACGACTGGATGGGTGACCCGGCCATTAACTCCAAGGTTTTTGACTGGGACAACACCTGTACCAACACGGCCTGGAAGCAGACTCACAATTTCGAGCATCACACCTTCACCAACGTGCTCGACAAGGACCATGACATTGGTTACGGCATCCTGCGCATGTCGGAAGACCAGGAGTGGGAAGCCCGCTTCCTGTTCAACCCGATCCTGGCAGGTATTCTGGCCACCTTCTTCCAGCACTTTGTGGCGATCCAGAGCCTCAAGCTGGAGGACTACCTGGTCTACAAGACCAAGACCAAGGAAGAGCTGAAAGCGGAGTTCAAGCCGACCTGGAAGAAGATGCGCAAACAGTTGTTTAAGGACTATCTGCTGTTCCCGGCTCTGGCTGGCCCGTTTGCGCCCTTCGTGTTCGCCGGTAATGTAACCGCCAACCTGGCGCGCAACCTGTGGTCGTCCCAGGTGATCTTCAACGGTCACTTCCCGGAAGAGGTAGAGCAGTTCCCGGAATCCGTGATCGAGAACGAGACCCGCGGTCAGTGGTATGTGCGCCAGCTGCTGGGCTCTGCCAACTTTGAAGGCGGTCGTCTGATGCACGTGATGAGCGGCAACCTGAGCTTCCAGATCGAGCACCATCTGTTCCCGGACATGCCGGCCCATCGTTACGCGAAAATTGCGCCGGAAGTGCGTGCCATCTGTGAAAAGCACGGCCTGCCGTATAACACCGGCTCGTTCGTGAAGCAGTCTCTGAGTGTGTGGAAGCGTATCTTCAAGCTGTCTTTGCCCAGCAAGACTAAGGGCGGCAGCGACAAGGGCCCACTCGATGGTCTGCGTGCCAAAGTGGTATCCCTGACCCGTGAACCGCAGTCAGAAACCCGCAAGGCTGCCTGATCGCTTCAAAGCGGTCTGATCTCCTGGTTCGGGCCGGTGCTGCGCTGGTTCCGGCCCTGCCATCCTTATGCTACTCTCAGTCGATCTGAGAGTAGCTTTTTTTATTTGGGGACAAGGCAGAACGCATGGCAGAAATGACAGATTCCGGTGTGCTGTTGCGAATGGCCTACAAGGCCATGATTAACGCCGGTATTGATGCCGATGCCGTGTTGGCAGAAGTCGGTCTCGACAAATCCATCCTTCAGGTACCGGACCTGCGTACGCCCCATGACGCCCAGGAATGGTTCTGGCAGGCCCTGGAGAAGGTGTCCGGTGATGAGCACATCGGCCTGCATCTGGGGGAGCATATTCCGGTCTACAAGGGCCAGGTGCTCGAATACCTGTTCCTCTCCAGCCCCACCTTTGGTGAAGGTCTAAAGCGAGCTCTGGATTACCAGCGCCTGCTGTCCGATGCCGCCCAGGGGGAATTGTTTGAAGAAGGTGATCGTGTCTTCCTCAAGCAGATGATCTGGAGCAAACGCCTCAGCCATCTCAACGAATGCATGATGATGGGCGTGATCAAATTTTTCCGCTTTGTGACCGACGGGGCTTTTGAGCCCTTGGAAGTGCATTTTGGTCATACCCGCCATGCAGACAAACAGGAATACGAGCGTCTGTTCGATTGCCCGGTGAAATTCGACATGCCGAGCATTGGTATGTACTTCGATGCCCGAGTCATGAATCTGCCGTCTGCCCACCATGAGCCGGAACTGTTGCACCTGCACGAGCAGCTTGCCAGTGAGCAGGTGGCGCGTCTGGAAAAGCAGGATCTGGTGGCCCAGGTCAACCGGCTGATCGGCGAGCTGTTGGAATCCGGCCATGCCAATCTGGAAGAAGTGGCCGAGCGCCTGGGCATCAAGGCCCGTCAGTTACGCACCCGGCTGGCCGATGCCGGCACCAACTTCAACCAGCTGGTCGCTGATTATCGTTGTCGCCTGGCCAAACGCCTTCTTGCCGGTACCGAGGAATCCATCGATGAAATCGTCTATCTCACCGGCTTCTCGGAACCGTCCACGTTCTACCGGGCTTTCAAGCGCTGGGTCGGCATGACCCCGATTGAGTACCGCAAGTTGAAGGCGGAAGAAGACGCGGCGGAGAACAGTTGAGCGTTGCGAGTTGAAAAGTGAAAGCAAAAGAAAGGCGCCAGTGGCGCCTTTTTGCGATTTATCGTAGAAATATTTTCATGCGTCACCATGCAGTGGTGCCGTTATTCTTCGCCTCACCGGGTGGTGGGGCATCCATCAAAACCTTTAGTCGGTGTTAACCAGTGAAAGAGTCTCTGCGCAAAGTTTTCTCTCCCATTCTCACCCCTTTTGAGTCTGGTGATGACAGCTATGCCTATCGCCCCTCGCATCGGAAAATTCTGATTGTGGTGGGTACATTGTTTCTGGTGCTTGCCATCGGGGCCATGGCGGCAACGTTGGTGGCACAGCTGTATGGCGGGCTGATTCCTGTCGCTGTTTTCCTGGCGGTAGGTCTGGTGTGTGAAGTGGTGGGCCTGTTGGGCAGTGACAAGGCGGTGGCCCGGATGTGGAAGAGTAAATAAGCCGCCAGTCTCCCTAACCCCGCTGGAGCCTTGTTCACAAGGCGAAGGGACAGTTTAAAAACGATGCCTGAAAGCGTCGCCTTGCGAGCAAGCATGCAACGGTCAAGGTAGCAGGCTCTCTGTTCAGAGCACCATGGCGGCCAGCCAGCCTGCGGCAATCAATGGCAGGTTGTAATGAATAAAAGTGGGAATCACCGTGTCGCGGATATGGTCGTGCTGGCCATCGGCATTCAGGCCGGCGGTGGGCCCCAGCGTGGAGTCTGAGGCCGGGGAGCCCGCATCTCCCAGCGCGGCAGCGCTGCCGACCAGGGCGGCGGTGGCCAGCGGTGAGAAACCCAGTGCCAGGCAAAGCGGTACATAAAGGGTGGTGATGATGGGGATGGTGGAGAACGACGAGCCAATCCCCAGCGTCACAAACAGACCGAGCAGCAATAACAGCGCTGCGGCCAATGGTGGACTTTGCAGGCCACTGGTCACGCTTTCCACCAGCACTGGCACCTGTCCGCTGGCGCCTACCACCGCGGCATAGCCGTTGGCGGCAATCATGATGAAGCCGATCAGGGACATCATTTTCACGCCCTGGGTAAAGGCATCCTGGGATTCCCGCCAGGGCACCACACCCCCTGCTGTAAACACCAGAAACCCTGCCAATGCCCCGAGAATAATGGAGTCGCTGTAAAGTTGGAGTGCCAGAGCGGCGGCCAGTGCTATAGCGGCAACGATCACATTGCGAGGGGAAAGCGGCGCATGTTGTTCTTCGCCCGGCAGTTCTACTGGCCGGTAGTCGCGGGGCTTACGATAGCGGATAAACGCCAGAATCAGCCCCACTACCATGCCTGCAGCGGGCAGCAGCATGGCCAGGGGGAGCTCTCCTTTGGGAATCTCAAGGCCCGCTTTTGCCAGGCTGGGGCCGAGTTGGGTATGCAGGAAAATACTGCCGAAGCCTACCGGCAAAACCATATAGGGCGTGATCAGCCCGAAGGTGAGCACACAGGCGGCCAGCCGCCGGTCCAGTCGCAACTGGTGCATCACTTCCAGCAAGGGTGGTACCAGGATGGGGATAAACGCGATATGAATGGGCACCAGGTTCTGGCTCATGATGGCGGCAGCCAGCAGCACCGTGAGCAGCAGGG
>NZ_JABURH010000017.1:11048-35863 GCF_014762765.1 Alcanivorax sp. | reverse complement strand
CAACGCCCACAAGGAGTCGCCCATGGCAGCGAATGACCCTCTCTGGCGGCGGCCACGCCATTACATGGATGCCGATGACGCCCACGATCATGTGCATTGGGTCGAGCTGTTCTTCGATCTGATCCATGTGGTGACGATCTTCATTCTGGGGAACTACCTCTCCCACCACATGGATTGGCAGGGCTTCTGGGTATTTACCGGGCTGTTCCTGGCGATTTTCTATGCCTGGGCGGACAGCTCCGTCTACAACTCCCTCTATATCTCCACGGACATGCCCCATCGCGCCGCCATGGCGCTGCAGATCGTCACCATGATGTTCATCGCCGCCGCCATTCCTGATGTGACCGGCAAGGGGTGGACCTATTTCGCGCTGGGCTACGCCCTGAACCGGACGATCACCGCCTATCTGTACTGGCGGGCGCGCTGTGTTGGCGACGCCAGCGATACGCTGGCACACGAGCAGGGACGGAATTTCTTTGTGCTGGCCGGGCTGTTCGCGCTGTCCGCGTTTTTGCCCAAACCGCTGGCCTACTGGGTGTTCGGGGCCAGCGTTGCGCTGATCCAGCTGCAGTACATGCTGCCGCGGATCGGGACACTGCGGTTCGCCCGATTCGTCCCGCGCCTCGGGCATATCTCTGAGCGCTTCGGCCTGCTGATGCTGATCCTGCTGGGGGAAGGCTTCTTCAAGTTGGTGCTGACACTGGCCGACAAAGGGGTCTACAAGATCGGCGCCGGCACCTTCTTCAATGTGGCCATGGGTGGCCTGTCACTCTTCGCGCTGGCCTGGGTCTATTTCGACAGCGCCGGCAACGCCAAACCGAAGAGCCGCGACATCGGGGTCCTGGTGGGGTACTGGCTAGCGCACATTACCATCCTGTGGAGCGCGGTGACGATTGGCGTGGCGCTGGCCGGCGAAGTCTATGTCGGTCTGCTGGAGCCCTACCCGACGGGCTACGGCGCCCTCGGTTCAGTGGGTCTCGCCGTCTTTCTCGCCGCGCTATGGATACTGCAGCGGCTCGTGGCGGAGGACAGCCATGCCTGCCGCGGTCACAGCCCGGCTCTGCGGCTTTTCGGTATTGTCATGGCCCTGGTCGTGCTGGCCGTGCATCCTTTCGTGCCCTCGATAATCGGCAACCTGCTCTGGGGGCTGGCGCTGTTCTCGCAAATTGCCGTGCCGCTCTATCGGGCGGCACGTGAGATGCCGCATTTTGAGCGGCAATAGCATGTTGCTGCCAAGACACCAGGACCAAGGCGCTCACTGATCCTTCTGCGCGGAACAGCGGGTCGGCGCGGCACGTTCCTGGAACCGGTCGCGCACCCAGCCCCTCAGGGCGTCGGCACTGTCTTCCCGAGCATCATGGCCGACCCCGGGCAGGCGCAGCATGTGAATGGTCTCTCCCTGCCGGCAGCGTCGGCTCACTTCCCGCTCACTTAGCGCAATGGGAATGAGAGTGTCTGCGGTGCCGTGGGCAATGACCATGGGCACCGCAATGGGTCCGGCGGGGCGGTTGTGGTCGAACAGCCCAGGCCAGGGCGGTGTGGCAAGAATATCCACGGCCAGATACTCCTGCGGGGTGCGCAGGTCTGCCAGTGCAGGCAGGAAACCGGCCGGGGCGGTGAAGCAGGGGCGGATCATCCGCTGGAAGGCGTCGGCGGCATCCGGTTTGAGAATGGCCTGCAGGCTCGCGTCGGCATACACCTGATCCCAGGCGGCAAACACCATGCCCATGAAGATGCCGCCGGCTGGCTTGTCATGGTTATAGGCGGCGATCTCGCGCAGGTTGAGCGCCGGCGCCGAGGCGGCGACACCTTTCAAGGTGAGTTCCGGGGCATAGTCTGCGGCCAGCTGCCCCACCCAGAAGGCGGTGTTGCCGCCCTGGGACGCACCCCAGACCACGAATGACGAACCCGCCCCACTCTCCGGGATCTGCTGCGCGGCCCGCACCATGTCGAGCACACTATGGGCAGCGGTTCTGCCTACCATATAGGGATGGATGCCCGGCGTGCCCAAACCTGGATAGTCGGTAATCGCCACCACCCACCCCTGCGCCAGCATGCCGGCCACATCCGGGGTCTGCTGATACGGATCGCGGGTATGGCTGACACCGCACTCCGGGCGAATGCCGGTGGTGCCATGGGCCCAGGCCACCACCGGTCGCGGCGTGCTGCTCGGCTTGTCCGGGGCAACCACGGTACCGGTCACCGCCAGTGGCTTGCCTTGTTCATCCGTGGACAGATACATGACCCGCCAGGCCCTGGCCCCTTCCGGCAAGCTGGCATGGGAGGGTGCCTGCCGGATCACGCTCCCGGGGAGCGCCTTTGGCAACGGTTGTGGCGGCTGATAAAAGGCGGAAGGCTGCTGCGGCACCGCGGCAAAATAAAGCCCTGCCGCCAGCATGACGCTGATGGCCATGACCCCCATCAACAGCAGGGCTGTCCTGCAACGCCCGGACGGCCTGAACCTGGATTTTCCTGGGGTAGTCATTGCCACTTTTCCCTGTCAGCCTGATTTATTGCGGTCGATTCCCTGCCCCTGCATCCCTTTGCCACGGCATCCGTCATACATCGACATCAGCATCGCCCTGCAAGACAAAATACCGATGACGGGATTTGAAAAGCAATAAACTCCGGCCTTGCCTACTTGCCCCTCAACAGGCTCTCCACCCCCTTGAGGCTGTCCGGCTCACGGGCCAGCTCTTTTTTTGCAAAGGCTTCGATGGCTTTTTCATGGGCGTACACATAGGCGAAGAAGTCCTGCTCTTGCTTCTGCGCGTGGGTCTTCAGACGCAGAAACTTTTCCTGGAAGGGCCCCGTGGCGTTACGCACCAGGGTCATGGCCAGACGCCAGGGCATGACGGCCAGAGCAGCCCCCTCCGCGCGGCCTTTCATTGCCCAGCCTTTAGGCTCCAACACCGTCTGGCCGGTGCTCGCCATGTAATCCAGATAGCGTTGCAGGGTGTGCGCTTCCAGCGCCTTCAGTGCCAGCCATTTTGCCTTGCGCTCCGGGTTGCGGGTGAGTCGGGCGGCGGTATCAAACACTGCCTGTCCGTACACTTCGGATTCATGAATGCGCTGCAAGTCGGCCTGATATTCGGGGTAGTTCATTCTCTCTCTCCTCGGCTCAGGCAGCGGCGGCCGCCGCCTTGTATTGTTGGGTGATGGCGGTAATGGCCCGATCCAGGGCACGCCCAAATTGCTCCGTGCTTTCCATGAACGGCATGTGGCCCACATTCCAGAACACCTCCGTGCGTGCGCTGGGCACACGATCCGCCAGTAGTACCGACTGAGACGCAGGCACCACCGGGTCGTGGGTGCCCACGAATAGATGGCAAGGCACGCGTATCGCATCGAGCCGATGGCCGATTTCCAACCTGCTGATGCCATTGAACAAGCAATACAGTGCCCGGGCATCCTGCGCCCGGGTATCGGCGCGAATATTGTCGAGCATGGTCTGGCTCATGGGGTGGCGCAGGAAGGCGTTGCGATCGCGGGCCAACAAACTCGCAAAGGTCTTCTGCACATAGCGGCTATGCCGGGCAATGGCGATATTGGCCGCAAACAACGGTCGCCCCCACTGGCCCTGCGCAGCCAGTTTCACCAGCAGGCCTTCCACTCCGCCCCACTGGCCACGGTGAAAACCCGCGATGCTGACCAAACCGGCCAGCAAGGGCGAGTGCTGAATGGCCAGATTCAGGGCCACGAAGCCTCCGGTGGAGTGACCCACCACGATGGCCTTACGGCCCTGCAGTAGCTGTTCCAGGGCGCCGTTCATAATCCGGTAGAACCAGTCGTCATCGACCTGATCCGGATGAAAATCCGCCGGCACGGTGGAGGGCGAATGGGCAGGCAGGCTCAAGGCATACCAGGGGCGGTTGTCGCGGTAGTCCGCCGGCAGGGCAGCCCGCCAGAAGTTCACCGACGCCAACACCCCATGGATGAACACCACCGCGGGTTCACCGGGCTGCGCCAGGTGTTCATTGACGGCCAAACATGCCAGCCGATGCCCCTCGATATCGACAAATCGTTCTGTGACTTTCATGCGCGTTCCTGCCCCTTCTCATGCGTAATGGCGACGACCCGTTTCTCCACAAGGATCACGGTCACCGTATGGGGCAAGACTAGCGATGAAGGCAGGAGGCGTATTGAACGAAACAGCTACGATTGATGAGCCTGTTGCCAGGCGTGCAGGGCGTCCATGTAGGTCAGACCGAAGGACTCGGCGAAGGCTCGACTCATATGCGGCAAATCACTGAAACCCGCCTGCATGGCCGCATCCATGGGATTGATCCCGTCCAGCAGCGCATCCATGGCCATCCTCAGCTTGAGCCATTTTTTGTAGCTGCGCAGGGGAATGCCTGCCTTCTCCACGAACCAGTGGGAGAAACGGCTGGGAGACAGGTTCGCCTTTTTTGCGAGCGCATCACGGTCCGGGTCCTCACCGGCGCGCAGCTGCGTGGTGATGGCATCCACGATATCCCGAAAACGGGGATCCAGCGCCGCGTCCGACTCCGCACCCACCAGCAGATCCGAAGCCAGCAGGGCATGCAGATCGCTGCTCGCCGACAGCTCGCGCAGCGGCGCGGGCAGCTCACCCTCCGTCAACACCCGCCAATCCTTGCCGCTCGCCTGGCCCAGAGCCTTGAGCGGAGAGATGGTTAACGGATCAAAATAAATGGAACAGACATAACCGGAAAATAACCGGTGCTTCACCTTGGACGACAGGAACACAGCCCGGGCATGGCGCCGCCCGGAATTCCCGGCTTCAAATTCCAGCTCCCCTTCCAGGGCAATGGTGAGTTGCGACGCCCAGTGGCTGTGCGGATTATTCGGACCCACATGCCCACGAAATATGGCCACACTGTCGGAAAAAACGATATCCAGTTTCCAGTCTTTTTCCATGGCTCAGGCGATCCTGCTGTTATTCAATCGAGAGAAGGGGTGAACGCCAATTCCTTACCGTCATTACGCCGCTCAAAGACGGTGGTCCGGGGGCTCCCGAGCTGGACGACCAGCTTCCGTTGCCTTTTCCTTGATCCAAGCACGACAGTGCGCGCCTTAGTGACCCATCACCCGGCAAATGCAATGCATCTCAATTCTGCCATGTCTCTGTGCAAGGTGGTCAGCTTTCCTGACCAACACGTATGCCTCATCGACTCCAACTGTTAAGGTTCATTCACCACAATAAACATCAGAACAAGAATGCCACCAGCCCCACCACACCGCATCGGCTTGCGCACCCGTGCCTGGCTGGCCAGAAGAAAACAACACCTGGCCTTCCGCCTGATCCTGTTCTGTGTCGCCCTGCGGCTGCGCTGGCTGGCGTGGCGCGACCCGGCGTTTCGCAAGGACCTGCAACGACGCAACATCATGATGGTGTGGCGCACCCATGACGGGCGTATCGCTCGCTGGTTTCATTTCAGCCCCAATCGCGTTCGCAGCGGTTCCGGTTTACGTGAGCGCTGTGATATTGCCGTGCGCTTCCAGGATGCCGACTATGGGGCAACCACCCTGATACAGCTGCTGGATAATCAACGACTTTTCTTTGTCGGCATGCGCCAGGGAAAGATCCGACTTAATGGCAATATCAAGGGGCTGCTCTGGTTCAGAACCGTCTCAGAGTACCTGGTGCCGGGCGGCGTACAGATATGGCGACCGCGAAAGGCTCCGCGGGAACGGCAGGGCTCGCAGTAACCAGACAATCACGGCGGGGGAAGTAGGAGTATCGCGCGATAGCCAGGAAGCTATCGCGCACCAAAAATCAGTGGCAGTGATATGGTTTTTTACCTGCATGGCACCCGTTAGCATCTGTACCACCGGAGTGGGCCAGCGCGGCACCAGAAACCATCATAACAAGAGCAATTACAGCCATTACCTTCTTCATAGTCATTACCTTCCCTTGGTTTTTTGTAGTTCGACCATACTGCATCGCACAACCTTCAGGGGCAATGACTGACCAGAATGTCAGCCTTTAACCATTTACTAGCGGAAACCTGGAAAATCCTCCCAAATCCCATAACCTTCGTACAATGAGCAAGAAACTGGAAGGCACATCTCGTTGCGCCCCTTATTGTTCCTCCTGACCAGCCAATAAACTCTCAAGCAACGCATCAATTTCCGCTTTAAGCTGCTTATCTTCAATCTTGTTCGCACTCACTTGCGCACTCTCAAGACTCTTGATCGCAGCCTCTTTCTGCCCCAGATCTACCTGCAATTTAGCCATGGAAAAGCCGATTGATGAGAGGTGATCTTTGGCATTGATAGCCAGCGCTTTGGCCTGGGCTTTTTCGTAGATCACCAGCGCAGCCTCCAGATCTTCGGTGAAGTCAGCCAGCGTTTCCCACTGCTCGGGATGATCCTTGTCGGTGTTGTCGTTATCGGTGCAAATGGTTTTCAGCTGTCCGTAAAGCGACTCGAACTCCGCTTGATCATCTTTTCTCGCAGCTTCCATCAGCTTTTCAGCCAAGCTGTAAACGGCCTTGTATATTTTGGTATTAATCATTCTCTCTCAACCAATCACGAAGAAGAAACCACACGGGAAGCAGGCCCTGGTACTGCACTGAGCCCTCGAACTATCCGGCTGCGCTCCGGGTACTGCAATTCGAAGCCACCTTTATCTCTCTCAAGGTATTGCCGCAAGGGACACTCAACCGTCACCTCACCGCCTGTCATATTTTACAAACTCCCGGGGCATGACAATTGATCCCGACCCTTACAGACTTTACATTTAGAAACCCAAACATTGAACAATGTAACATTCCGGAATAGTCATACTCCTCATTTAGAGAAGGGATTCTTATGAAAGTGTATTTGATCGGGTGGGGGCTGATTGCCATGGCGATGCTCGTCTCTCTTACCACAAAGGCTGGTCAGGAGGCCGAGATCGAGACTTATGGGATCTGGATTTTGTATACCGTCGGCCTGGTGCTAGTGGCCACAACGCGAAAGTACAAGATATTCGAGAACATCAGCTGAACCTCGGCACACAACCAGGCTTACGGGAAAGCCCCGCTTCATGAGCCTGCCTGCAGGTGACGCCCTTACAGCAAATTGGGGAGGGGCGTCGCCAGCAGGTCGACTACCCCCCCTCTTTCTCCTACTTCCCGTAATGCTCCAGCACCGGCCCCGACAGTTTCTCCGGATGCCGCGGCGTTGCGCTGGCGAAGTGGGCATAGATCTTCTGCAGGTCAGCTTCCATGTCGTCGCTGGGGTAAATGACCACCGGAAAGGTGAAGGTCTTCGCCTTGTAGTCCGCCAGGGCCAGGATGATCGGCACGTTGGCCTGCTTGGCGATGTGGTAGAAGCCCAGCTTCCATTGCTCGGCGTTGCTGCGGGTGCCTTCCGGGGTGACGGCGATCAGCAGTTTGTCACGCTGGCGGAATTGCGCCACGGTTTGCTCGACCATGCCGCCGGCCTTGCCGCGCTCAATGGGCATGGCGCCAAGCTTGTGCAGCAGCCAGCCCAGCGGGCCCTTGAACAGGCTGTGCTTGATCATCACGTTCACGTCCTGCTGCAATGCCGAGCGGCTGACCAGGGCCAGCACCCCATCCCAGTTGGAGGTATGCGGGCCGCCGGCGATCACTGCCCGCTGGATATCCGGAAACGGTCCTGCCTGCCAGCCGGTGAGGCGCAGCATGGCCCGGGCGATCAGTTGGCCCAGTGGTGCCCGGCGTTTACCGCCTTCCGTTTGCTCACTCATTACTGTGCTCCGCTATGACAAAGCGGGAGTATATCGGATTCCTCCCCTGCCCCGGCGGCTGTGTTCCAGACCGAACCGACTGTCGGTAGCAATATTTAGCTGGACAGAGGCGGGCAACCTCTGTAACGTTGCCAATAGCTAAAAAATCACGCTTGAATCAAGTACTACATTTCGCTGTTTTATTCGTATAACTCGTCCTGCAGTCCACAAGTCCAAGTTCCGTTTTTCAGCTACACACGCCCTAACCGGCGATTTACATCATTATTTTCAGGATTAGTATTATGTCTACAGTGAAAGGTACCGTTAAGTGGTTCAACGAAGCTAAAGGTTTTGGTTTTATCGAGCAGGAAGGTGGTCCGGATGTGTTCGCACATTTCAGCGCCATCACCGGCTCTGGCTTCAAGACCCTGGCCGAAGGCCAGCAAGTTGAGTTCACCATGACTCAAGGTCAGAAAGGTCCTCAGGCTGAGAACATCGTCGCTCTGTAAGCGATCGTTCCAGTTATAAAAAAGGGCGCCTCCTTCGGGAGGCGCCCTTTTTTTATGTAACATCATCCAGTCAGATCAGCCCTGTCGCCCCACCATCATCGCACTTGCCTTATCCCGCCCCGCGCTTTCCCAGAAACTCCTGCAGCATGCTGTAGCTCAAGCCCCAGATGCAGTAGCCCTGATAACGGCAACAGGGGAACGTCATTCTTCCCAGTGGCGTGCGAATTTGCAGCGTGGAACGGTGTGCCGGATTACTCAGGTAATCCAGCGGAATCCAGATGCCCCGTTGCGCCTCATGGTTCAGCGACATGGCGTTATCGCCACGCCAGGCGAATACGTGTGGCGTCACCACCATGGGACTCCAGCGACTGTGATGCCGGGTCAGCAGATCCGACAGCCTCGCCTGATACTCCCCCTGACGAAACAGATCCAGCCCGGTTTCTTCCAGGGTTTCGCGCATGGCGGTGTGCCGACTGGAGGTGTCACCTGGCTCCAGACGCCCGCCGGGAAACGCCATATCCCCGGACCAGGGGTCACCATCGCGGCGGGCCCGCTGAATAAACAACAGCTCACCATCGCGCTCGCGGGGCCCACGATAAATCAGCGCCACCGAGGCCCGGGTGACATGGCGCCGGAACGGCAACTTGTGGGGGCGATATTTCTGTAGCCAGCTCAGGGATGGCATAACAGCTCACGGTAGCAATGACTCCCCGAAGAATAACATCAGGAACCCGGGCTTGTTGTAGGCGCGTCGCTGGCGGCGCGGTTGGCAACATGTAGCATCGCGCCGCCAGCGACGCGCCTACCGGTTACTGCATCCCGGTGAGAAACCGGGGATGGCCGTCTTTTCCTGACAAGCAGACACAAAAAACGGTGCGCCGTTTCCCGCGCACCGTTTTTTGACTGACAGCGATGGATTACTTCTTCAGATCAAAACGATCCAGCTCCATCACCTTGGTCCAGGCGGCCACGAAGTCGTTGACCAGTTTCTCCTGGCCATCGGCACAAGCATACACTTCGGCCAGGGCACGCAGGACCGAGTTGGAACCGAACACCAGATCCACCCGTGTGCCGGTCCATTTCACCTGGCCACTGTCGCGATCGCGTCCTTCGAACGCTTCTTCGTCACTGGAAGTGGCTTTCCACTCCGTACCCATATCGAGCAGGTTGACGAAGAAGTCGTTGCTCAGGGTACCCGGCTTGTCGGTGAACACACCGTGCTGGCTGCCGTCGTGATTGGCGCCCAGTACACGCAGGCCGCCCACCAGTGCGGTCATCTCCGGCGCCGTCAGCGTGAGCAGCTGGGCCCGGTCCACCAACAGGTGTTCCGCACCGATGCTGAACTTGCCTTTCTGGTAGTTGCGGAAACCATCCGCTGCAGGCTCCAGGGGCTCGAAGGAGGCCACATCGGTCTGCTCCTCAGTGGCATCGGTCCGTCCCGGATGGAAGGGTACGGTCACATCGTGGCCGGCCTCTTTCGCCGCCTTCTCGATACCCACACCCCCGGCCAGTACGATCAGGTCTGCCAGGGAGATCGTCTTGTTGCCGCTGTTGAAGTCGCTCTGGATGCCTTCCAGAGTCTTCAGCACCTTGGCCAGTTGCTGCGGCTGGTTCACTTCCCAGTCCTTCTGCGGGGCCAGACGAATGCGCGCACCGTTGGCGCCGCCACGCTTGTCGCCGCCACGGAAGGTGGAGGCAGAGGCCCAGGCGGTAGACACCAGTTCGGACACGGACAATCCACTCTCCAGGATCTTGCCCTTGAGTGCGGCAACGTCCTGATCACTGACCAGCTCGTGATCCACCGGCGGCACCGGGTCCTGCCAGATCAGCTCTTCGCTGGGGACTTCCGGACCCAGGTAGCGGACACGGGGACCCATGTCACGGTGGGTGAGCTTGAACCAGGCACGGGCGAATACCTCGGCGAATTCCTCCGGGTTCTCGTAGAAGCGACGGGAAATCTTTTCGTAGTCCGGATCAAAACGCAGCGACAGGTCCGTGGTCAGCATCATCGGCTTGTGCTTTTTGGTTTTATCCTGGGCGTAAGGAATGACTTCATCCGCATCCTTGGCCACCCACTGCTTGGCCCCCGCCGGGCTGGTGGTCAGTTCCCACTCGTAGCCAAACAGGTTTTCGAAGAAGTAGTTACTCCACTGGGTGGGAGTCTGGCTCCAGGTCACTTCCGGGCCGCCGCCCATGGTGTCGTCGCCCTTGCCGGTGCCCACCGGGTTGTGCCAGCCCATGCCCTGTTCCGCCAGGCCTGCGGCTTCCGGATCGGGGCCGATCTTGTCCGGGTCACCCGCACCATGAGCCTTACCAAAGGTGTGACCACCAGCAATCAGTGCCACGGTTTCTTCGTCATCCATGGCCATGCGGGAAAAAGTTTCGCGGATATCATGCGCCGCAGCCTTCGGATCCGGATTGCCGTCCGGGCCTTCCGGGTTCACATAGATCAGGCCCATCTGTACCGCTGCCAGGGGATTTTCCAGGTCGCGCTTACCGGAGTAACGTTTGTCACCATCCAGCCAGCCTTTCTCGGCGCCCCAGTACACATCCAGATCCGGCTCCCAGGTGTCTTCCCGGCCACCGGCAAAGCCGAAGGTCTTGAAACCCATAGATTCCAGAGCCACGTTGCCGGCCAGGATCATCAGGTCCGCCCAGGAAATATTGCGCCCGTATTTCTGTTTGATCGGCCACAGCAGACGGCGGGCCTTGTCCAGGTTCACGTTGTCCGGCCAGCTGTTCAGTGGTGCAAAACGCTGCTGACCACGACCGCCGCCGCCCCGGCCATCGCCGATACGGTAGGTGCCGGCACTGTGCCAGGCCATGCGGATAAACAGACCACCATAATGACCGAAATCGGCCGGCCACCAGTCCTGGGAATCTGTCATCAGCGCATCCAGATCTTTTTTCACTGCATCAAGATCAAGACTGCTGAAAGCTTTGGCGTAATCGAAGTCCTCATCCATGGGGTTGGACTTGGAAGAATGCTGATTGAGGAGATCCAGGCGTAGCTGGTTGGGCCACCAGTCCTGGTTCGTGGTGCCGCCACCTGCCGCGTGATTAATCGGGCATTTACTGTCTGTCATAGCGCTCTCCTTCCTTGTGGGTGGGTTCGGCGTCTTTGATATTTAGTTGTAGTCCTTTAGAGGTCATCTTGGCCAGTTTAGTTTGCCAAATACGACGATAGTTTTTATTAAACGTCGCTCATCTCTTCACGGGAAATTCATTTGCTGGCCTTACCTGTTTCACTCGCTCCGATATAAATCTTGGGTATACAAAGATATACCCGCGATTTCTGATTTCCCACACAGGAAGACATCACCTTTGCTATGCTGCCAGCATCGCATTGGCAAACGGATCCTCATGGAATCGACCACGCCCGACCAGCCCCAGACTCTCGGCGAGACCACGCGCATGCTGTGGAACGCCCGTGGCCGCTACAAGCGGGTGCTGGCCACCGCCGCCAGCCTGCAGAAAGTGGTATGGAAACACCGCAAGATACTGGGTAGTAGCGACGAACAGGCCCTGCAGCCCCTCCACGAGGAAGTCGCCGCCAGCCTGGCTACCCTGTTCCGTGATAACGGCGGCGCCTGGATCAAGTTTGCCCAGTTTCTCAGCTGCCGGCCGGATCTGCTGCCCGCGCCCTATATCGACGCCTTTGCCCATCTGCGAGAAAACGCACCGAAAGCTCATTTCGATGACATTCAGCCATGGCTGAAGGCCCAGCTGGGCCACGACTGGGCGGATTCCTTCAGTGCCTTCAACATCATCCCCATGGCCGCTGCTTCCATCGCCCAGGTCCATAACGCCACCCTGAAATCCGGTGCCGAGGTAGCAGTGAAGCTGCAGCAGCCCAGGGTCAGCCAGGAGTTCTCTGAAGATGCCGCCGCCCTGCGATTGCTCGCCAAGGCACTGAAACCACTGCTGCGCGAAGTGGATGTGGAGCAGATCATCAACCAGCTGATCACCACCACCGAACGGGAGCTGGATTTCCGCCTGGAAATGGCCCACATGCAGGAATTCAGCGAACTGCCGCACCTGCCAGGCATCAAGGTACCGCGGGTCTACCCGACCCTGTGCAGTGCGCAGATGCTGGTGACGGAGTGGATCGAGGGGAAAAGCCTTTCCATCGTGTTGCGAGATGATGAAGCGCAGGCCATTCCCCTGCTGGAGCGGTTGCAGGCCAGCATGATGCAACAGGTGCTGGAGTTCGGTCTGTTCCATGCGGACCCGCACCCGGGCAACTTTATCGTGACCCCGGACGGCGATCTGGCGGTGCTGGATTTCGGTGCCGTGGAGCATGTGGCCGCGGAGGATCGCCAGCATTACACCGCGCTGCTGATGCGATTGCTGGGCATGGGCGACGGACCGCTGCTACCGCTGTTCGAAGCCGCCGGTTTTGGCGGGCTTACTGAAGAGCGACTGGAGAAGCTGTCCGCAGCACTGGTCTCCGCCCGCCAGGATACCGATGCCACCCTGGCGGATAACCTGCGCACCCTGCTGGATGAATTCCGCCGATTGAGACTGGTGATGCCGGATTCCTTCGTGGCCATGGTGCGGGTGCTGATCACCGTGGGCGGACTGATGACCCGCTATCAGATTCCGTTTTCCTGGGGCGGCTTCAGCGCTCGTTAAGTCGAGCGCCATGGTCCAGTTCACCTCCGACTCGGTGCACCAAAACGCCGCCAATGTTACTTGATCATCTTCTTGATCAGGTTCACCTTGTCCTTGTAGGGCGCATAACGGAACTTGATGTCGAACAGCGTGGTGGCCTTGAGAATGCTGCGCTTGTGGGAGAAGGCATCGAACGAGTTCTTGCCGTGATAGGCACCCATACCGCTTTCCCCCACACCACCAAATGGCAGGTTCGGGTTGGCCACATGCATCACGGTATTGTTGATACAGCCGCCACCGAACCGGGTGTTATCCAGCACCTGGCGCTCCACCTGATCACTATTGGTAAACAGATACAACGCCAACGGATATTCCGGCAATTTCTTCAGGTTGCCGATCAGCTCTTCCAGGCTTTGGTAGGTCAACATGGGTAGCACTGGCCCGAAGATTTCTTCCTGCATGATGGCATCGTCCATGGAGATATCTTTCAACAGCGTCGGCGCAATATAACGCTGTCCCGCATCGGTCTGGCCACCCACCAGCACTCGAGCCTTATCGATCAGCGCGGCCACCCGTTGGAAATGCCGGTCGTTGATCATACGGCCCAGGTCCGGGTTCTGGCTCGACGCATCCCCATAAAACTCCCGTAGCGTCTTCACCATTTCCTTTTCAAAGGCATCGCGGATATCCGCATGGACATGAACATGGTCCGGCGCGATACAGGTCTGCCCCACGTTGAGCATCTTGCCGGCGATAATCCGCCGCGCCGCCACTTTCAGGTTGGCATCCTTGTGCACGATGGTCGGGCTCTTGCCGCCCAGCTCCAGAGTGACCTTGGTGAGATGCTTCGCTGCTGCCGCCATGACGATACGGCCGACACGGGGACTGCCGGTAAAGAAAATATGATCAAAGCGCTCTTCCAGCAGCACATTGGTCACTTCGGTGCTGCCCTTGAATACCGCCACATATTCATCGCTGAAGCATTCCTTCATCATTTTCTCAATCACATTCGCCACGGTGGGGTTCAGTGATGACGGCTTGAGAATGGCCGTGTTACCCGCCGCGATAGAACCGATCAGAGGCTGCACCAGCAACAGGAAGGGGTAGTTGTACGGCCCCATCAAAAAGGTCACACCCTGGGGGGTGGACTCGATGCGGCTACGACCTGGCTGGGCCCACATTGATGTGCCGACTTTTTTTGGCTTCATCCAGCTTTTCAGGTGTTTGAGGGTGTGCTTGAGATCTTCGATCGCTGTAGTGATCTCGATATAGGCCTCGAAGGGCGGGCGGCCAATATCTACCTTGAGCGCCTCCTGAATCTCTTCCTGATACTGAACAATGGCGTCTTTCAGCTTGGTCAGCTGACGCACGCGAAAGTCATAACTGCGAGTGGCCCCGGTTTCAAAAAAACGGCGCTGTCGATCCACGGCTGCGCCAGCCCAGCTTTGTGACTGCTTCAGATTTTCACTGTCCAATACCGCACCCATGGCGCACCTCCTCGTTATTCGTTTAACCGCAAGGGTTGGGAAAACGAGTGTTCCATGGGTGGCGCCCCGGCTCTACAAAAAGCGGGGAAATGACCTGACCAAAAAAATCAGAAAGTGGCAAAAAAACTATTTTCCCTCTCAATTAAACAAACGGGAAATACATGTCCCTCTGCTATATATACCTTCTGATTTTTTGTAGCAGCTATGCTTGCATGGCGAACCGCCAAAGGCGATCAGAGCAAACCGGTTCACCATGCGAGCATAACGCCAACGGAAAGAGAAAACGTTACCCCAACCAATCGACGATACGATCCATAGCGGTGGTGCAGCTGCCACAATACTGGCGCAGGAAATCCTCACCCAGTGACTGCTCTGGCGGCACCATTGCCGCGCCATCCAGTGCTGCCTGACCATCGAAGTCCACAAAGGCCTGCCGCAAGCTCAGTTCCCCTGCAGGGCGCCCAAAGGCTTCGCCGGGCAGAGTGGCCACACCGGTTTCTTCCAGTAGTGCTTCACACAGGGCGGTGCTGTCGTGAAGGCCTCGCTGATGCAAGCGCTCCGCCAACGGCGTGAAATCCGGGAACAGATAAAAACCGCCATCGGGCATGGCCAGATCCAGCCCGGCCTGTTCGTAGGCATCCACCTGAAACCTGGCCAGCCCCTGGAGAATGCGACGGCACTGGGACAGGTAATCGTCCATATCGGCACCACCCTGAAAGGCACTTACCGCCGCATGCTGAATAGGCGCGGACACCGAGGTATAGGTTTCGCTGGCCACGGTGGCCATGGCATCGCGTAGCCAGGACAGGTTGGGAGGAAATGCAAAGGCGCCCAGCCGCCAACCACCGGCGCCACACCATTTGCTCAGGCCATCGCTGATGATGGTGCCTTCCGGGTAATAGCGGGCAATGGAACGGTGCTGGCCGTCGTAGCGGGTGCGCCCGTAGATTTCGTCACTGAGCAGAATCAGCCGGTGGTAACGGGCTACGTCGGCAATGTCACGCAACTCATCGTCGGTGAAGGTGTAACCGTGAGGGTTGGCCGGATAATTGAGGATCACCAGGCGGGGCCGGCCGGGGTCACGCTGGCACAACGCATCCAGACTTTTCGCGCTGAGTTTCCAGTTGTTGTGTCCATGGGTGGGCACCCAGTGAACACGGCGACCGATGATACTGGCCTGGGGTGCATAGGAGACCCAGCTCGGCGTGGGAATCACCAGGTCGCCGTAGTAGACCAGTTGCAGGATAAACATGAGCTCCTTGGAGCCCGGCCCGATCATGATGTCTTCGGCCCGGAAGGGCACATCTTGCTCGCGGTGCAGATGACTGGCAATGGCTTCCTGCAGCGCCGGCAGCCCTTTTACCGGCAGATAATCCTTCTCGCCGGCAAACTCGCGCAATGCGCTGACCACGGAGGCCGGCACCGGAAAGGGTGACTGGCCCAACCCCAGCTTGTAGACCTGCCGCCCCTGCTGGCGCAAGGCATTACTGCGCTCGTTGATGGCCAGGGTAGCAGACACCCCCAGACCACGGACATTCAAGTTGAGGTGTACATCGGGGTGGAACGGCATGGCGGCTCTCCCTGCGGATTGGCGCGAGTCATTTTGACCGTGTTACGCGATCATACTTCGACCATAAAGCACAGCCAGAGGCACAAGCAAAACGCACTGTCACTCCGGAACATCAGCCGGTCGCCGCCAAGTCGCATCCACAGCACGACAGTCCTTGTGGTATTTCACTTTGCAGGGCTTTCGGTTGGACGGCGCAGGAGCAAAGTCATGCTTGAGGAGCTCAATGGACAGGGGCAATCGTCGTCCCCAAATTGCACCCACGTACCTCATGAAACGCCTTCATGCCGGTTTTTCCACCGTTAAGCAGTCCACCCTTACAGGTGGTTGCTTAATGACCAGCCCGTACCTATAACCAAACAATGCGTCATCTCCGGTTTTCCCGGCTGTCCATCGGGCCGCCCCTGCGTGGCTCTGGAAAGGCCGCGCCCCTGAAGGCACTCCCACACAAAAACAACAGGAAAAGGGGGACACCATGACCACAACCAAACCGCTTGCCGCCCGCCCCGGCGGCGCCGAACGCCATAGCTGGCTGTCAAACCCGCTGGACTGGCCGCACATTGATCGTATGGTTCTGCTGGCCGGACTGGTGATGATCTGCCCGGTGGCTCTGAGCCTGTGGCTAGCGGGTGTTGCACTGATTGCCCCGGACTGGGTGAACCCGCCGGTGGTAAAGGCCCTGTTCAGCCTTTTTGCCTTACACGCCCTGCTGCTGGGCAGCTTCCTGCTGGCCGCCCGTTATCGGCGCCAGCGCAAATCCAGCTGGTCACTGATGGAAAGCGTGATCATCTTCTCCTATGCCCTGGTCTGTCTGATCAGTAGCTGGCTTACCGGCACCCAATTCACCGCCGGGCTGCTGCTGTTATTGCTGGGAGTCAACATTGCGTCCCCGCTGGCCAGTATCCACAAGCTCAAGCAGGCCTACGGCCTGGTCTGTATCGCGCTGGCCGTGTTTATCTTTCTGTACCTGAACGGCGGCTTTACCCATGCCCCCTTGTTTGCCCGCCCCCCTTACCAGGCGGATGGTAGCCCGGTAATGTTTTGGTTTGTGTTCCAGTCCGTACTGGCGGTGACCCTGCTGCTCATTCTTTACATCGGATTGGTCGCCACCGAGCGCTGGAGCAACCGGGAAGACCTCTATCGGGAAATGTCCACGGTGGACGGCCTGACCCGGCTTACCAACCGGCGCTCGTTTATCGAACGAGGCGAAAGCGAGCTCAACCGCACCCGGCGCACGCCCACCTCGCAGCTATCGTGCATCATGCTGGATATCGATCATTTCAAGGGCATTAATGACACCCACGGCCACGATGCCGGCGATGCAGTACTGGTTAAGGTATCGGAAATCATGATGGATAATGCCCGCCAGTATGACGAGGTAGGCCGTTATGGCGGCGAGGAGTTTGCCATTCTGCTACCCGCCACACCGCTGGAAAACGCCATCAAGGTAGCCGAGCGCCTTCGCGCCAGAATCGAGGCGGTGGAAATTCCCTGCAACGGCACGACCCTGCGTGTCACCGCCAGCTTTGGCGTCGCCTGTTACCCCTACAATGACATCCAGGACATGAACGGCCTGCTCAAGTCTGCCGACACGGCCCTCTATGCCGCCAAGCATGGTGGACGCAACAAGGTGATTGCCGCCCGGGAACAAAGCCTGGCCGCCAACGGCTGACGCCGGCACTTTTATCGCAAGGGTAACCGACACTCCCAGATCCCGGACATTCAGGTTGAGGTGCACAGCGGGCTGAAGCGGCATGGCCGAAATGTCCCTGAACAAGACAGGCTTTCTTCGGCCCTACCGGGTTGTCACCGGGCTGCAAAGTGCGCAGACCCGGTGACGGCAGGAACAACGAAAATAAAAAAACCGAGGGTCAAACCTTCAGATATTTCGCCGCCTTGGCATCCGCCTTTTTCGCCAGTGGTTTCAGCTCGGCGATTTTTTCACAGACCGCGTCGCACTCTTCTTTACTGAGGGCGTGACCGTCCACCGCCTTGTGCAGCTGGCGCATGTAGTTATCCAGAATCGTCAGTACCGACAGATGCACCAGCGGAGCAATTGACGACTTCTTCTGTGTGATGTGCTGTTTGCGGTGGGCCTGTTCCCAGCGTTTTTCGAATTCCTTGTGGCTCAATGTCATGACAACCTCCCTGTTCAGAATGTGAGTTTATTGACGCTGATGCTGTTCAGACCCAGCTCACCGCCGCTGATACCTTCCATTGCCACAGGCAGGCTGATGTCATTGAGCGACACCTTGCCCAGAGTGGCACCGAGTTTGGCATCACTGAGCGTCATGCTGCCCACGTTCAGATGCACCGTGGGGGTGACTGCAATGCTCACCTTGAGAATGCCCAGATCCACGCCCAGGGATTTATCCGAGGCGGTAGCGTCAACATTGAACGCCTGGCTGGTGGCCGCCGGCATCGTCACGGACGGGATGCTGATGTTTTCCAGGCTGGCGCCGGGCAGAACGAGCTGCTCGGTAGGAGCCGCCCGATTCACACGCAGAGCTTCACCGTTGGCGCCCGGCACCGACAGGGAACTGAGCGACAGCTCACCGATGCCCATACCAGACACGGACAACCCGGCGCTGGGCAGGCCCAGTTTGTCCAGGCGAATGCCGGACAGATCCAGATTGCCCAGGTTGAGCTGGTCGATGGGTTTCATCTGCGCTACCAGGCCGGGAATATCAATGGCCGGAATCTGCAGGTCGATATTGCCCAGGTCCGGCACCGTGATGGTGCCCAGATCCACCGGGATATCCAGGCTGCCCATATCCTCGCTGCCATCCCAGCTGCCGAGCCAGCCCAGGTCAATTTTCCAGTTCAGCCGGAAGCCCAGCTCTACGATGGTGCGCACCTGATTCAGCACCGCTTTGGCGCTATCCACCGAGGCCTGGGTATTTTCCACGTGCAGGTTGCCGATACTGGCACTGCCCAGGGTGACTTTTTCCACGCGCAGGTTATTGAGCGTACCGTCTTCTACGGTGACCTGGTCGATGGCGATTTTGCGGGAGACCTGGGCACCGAGTACGCCCAGGCGGGTGAGAAGATCCCGGGAAACCGGGAGAGAATCCAGCAGGTTGTCCGCAGACAACCGTTCTTTTAGTGACATGTTTGCCTCCTGGCAGGGTTGAGTAAGCACACTCCGGTGTGCGCTCACACTCTAACCATTGAGGCATTTATTGCATATGAGGCAAGCGTACCAATTTACCGGCGGCTATCGGCGGCGCACCCCGCAGGGCCCACTCGCGGATCAAAAAAGACTATAATCGCCCCCTTCCTACAACAGAATATGCGTGCGGACTTACCATGCCTTCTTTCGATATCGTCTCTGAAATTGATGAAGTGGCCCTGCGCCACGCGGTGGATAACGCCAACCGCGAACTCGCCAACCGTTTTGACTTCCGTGGCGTCGAGGCCAGCATTGAGCAGAATGGCCTGGACGTGACCCTGAAAACCCAGTCGGACTTTCAGGTGCAACAGCTGGAGGAGTTGTTCGCCAAGGCTGCGGTCAAACAGGGCATCAGCGTTGCCGGCGCCGACCGCCCGGAAAAGCCCGAGCACAGCGGCAAGACCTTTTCACTGACACTGACCTTCCGCCAGGGCATCGAACAGCCCCTCGGCAAGCAGATCGTCAAGATGATCAAGGACAGTAAGCTCAAAGTGCAGGCCTCCATTCAAGGTGACCAGGTACGCGTGAACGGCAAGAAGCGTGATGACCTGCAGGCGGTGATGGCTCTGCTGCGCGAATCGAAGATTGAAACGCCACTACAGTTCAATAACTTCCGGGATTAAGAGCCAATTGTAGGAGCTATGCTTGCATGGCGAATTCGGCCCTGGGGATGTTCGCCATGCAAGCATAGCTCCTACAGGGGCTGGGAAAAGGCTCGGGAGCCCAAGGATCAATAACAATAATAAGGAGACATCATGTCCGTTGCTTCGCACCCGGCAGTGCCACGCCTCAACCTGCTCTGGTTCACCGTGCTCGCTGCTCCCATGATGATCGGTATCGCCATCGCCCTGATGATCTGGTTCGGCCAGTATCAGGCGCCCATGGATCTGCTACCCGAGGAAACCCTGCGTATGGGAGCGCTTGGCGCCATGGCACTGATGCTGGTGGTGGCCAGACCGCTGCGCAATCTGCTGCTGAGCCCGACAGCCATCGCGAAGCGCCCCTTGCAAGGCACCACACCGACCAGCGCTGATGAGGAGGCCGTCATTAAGGTTCAGACCAGCATGTTCCTGCTGCTGGGGCTTCTCGATGCGGTTGCCATGATCGTGATTGCCTTCTGCCTGATGCAAGCTGATGCGCACCTTGCCATTTTGAACGGCATCTTCAGCTTGATACTGGCGATCATCGCCAAGCCGGATTTTTCCGCACTGATTGAGCAAACCCGAAAACACTTGCAGCGCTAAGCTGGCCAGAGAAAAACGAGGCTCCGTTATTCTTAAAAGCCTCCGCAACGTTGTGTCATAAGGGTTTCAATTTGCTGGTAGGTAAACGCTTTCGGGGCACTTTCATTCAGTGTCACCGTCAGCGTTTTCGCTCCGGCGTCATAACTGACGGTTGCCTGATTGCCGGCATCATCCGTCATTACTAACGACCCGCTGGTGACTTCGTCTTCCCTATCCAGCAGCCCTTCGCCCTCCGCAACTTGCTTTACATACAAATCCTGATTCGTTTCCGCATGGAAAGCTCCCTGCGGGCAACTCTTCGGTAGCACACCGGCAATGCTGTAACCATAACGGCCTTGATAGCGTTCGATATGCCCTTCCTCGAACGTCATATCACCGTTTATATCGTATTCCAGCCAGAACCGTTCCTGCTCATTGTCTCCGAACTGGGTGATCCCGGTAGCACTGCCATCACTATCTATCGCCGTACTTCCCACCACCGAATACTGTTCCAGTTCGCCACCGGCACCGCCGTAGGCCTGGTCGTCTGAATCGCGGCGCAGATGCATAAACCCATACCAGTAGCGGGAAAATATCACTGTCTCTCCTTCAAATGATTGCGACACAGAAAAAGGGGATTCCAGTGATGTGCCTGATTGCTCAAACCCGATAAAGTCGGTTTCAGACAGAAAGTTTCCGCTGCCAATACCAGAAACCGGATAACCCACACGGCGCACGCCATCCGCGTGGCCAGCCCCTGAAAACGTGTCACTGGAAAAACAGTTCTTGTCCTCGGTCTTGATCACATCATGCAAGGCACCGGAAAAGGGTGAGGCCACATCCTGGTCAGAACGCTGCATTACTACATATTCACCGCCACCTTCGCAGGCATGGCCCTGATCAACTCGGTTAGCCCCTGTCATATCCACTTCCAGAGCCACATTCAGATTGGCCATCAAACGGGTGAACGGCATATAGGTTTCATCCATCAAGGATCCGGGAGCCAGAAGCACAACCGTTTCTTCACTATCCAGTGTGGAGGCTGCCACTGTTTCAAGTGCTGCAAACTCTCCGTTCTCATCACTGTTATCAGGCGAATTTGATGACTGCTCCCCACTGCTTCCGCCGCCGCCACCGCAGGCGACCAGCATGCTAATCATCAATGCCAGATAGCTACTTTTTACTGATCTGCTGCAATCCATCCTTGGTGCCCCTATCCGTCAATTCATCAGCGAGGGAGGAATGTAGCAGGTTGGTAAAAACCCGCCGTGCGCATCCCTGCAATGCCGGGTAAGACAATGACGTCAGCAAAAGTAAGACATGGATTACACCATAGGCTTTACACAAGCATCACAGTCCTGCCTGCAATTTACAGATAGCACCGTAATTACCATCAAAAGCACAATCGCTGTCTTTATGAAGAGCTGTTTTTATAACCAGTTATCGGGCGACAGGCGGCAACAGCCCGTCATACCGGTATCGCAGATGCCTGTTTTCATTATTAAAAACAGCTATAAAAACAGACTGAACGCCGTTCTATAAATGCCGTGAAAGAACCGTTAAGTCATTTTCTGCTGGTAGATGTGGCGAAAAAAGCGCCACCATGCATACAGGAAGGTGTGACGCAGTTCCTTCCGGGAGGAATCATGTTTAAGGCAAAGGCAGCATGGATCGCTGCCATGATGGTGGTCTGGAGTAGCAGCCAGGCAGCCTCGGTCAGTGACTCGGCCAGGGCCAGGATTACGCTGATTATTCCGCCGTCGTTCAAGGTAGAGGGCCTGTCACAGATGCAGGCCACTGAATCACGACAATACCGGGCAGATCAGCTTTGCCTGCGAGGGCCGCGCAGCATGGATTATTCATTGCAAGTCCGCGATGGCGATGGTCATATCAGCCAGGCGCAGGCTGATTTTATTCCCGCCAGCGACACGCCGGATTGTCACGGTGAATCCGCTTCCCTGTTGCTACGCAATGGCAAGCAGACACTTCAGAAAGCGGACGAGGTCACCTTGATGATCATTGCGGAATAGCACGGTTCCGGCGATTGCCGGAACCGTGCCAATCGTCATTTCTTCTTGCCTTTCCCTCCACCATTTCCGCCGCCTTTGCCACCGCCATCATCCTGGGCAGCACACTGACCTGGCTTGTGCAGTTGCAAATTGCCCCGTGAAAGCAGCCCCGACTCCGCATAACCGCCGGACATGATGGCAAAGTGATCCGATCTGCCCGGCTCACCCGCGTCGGTAACGGTAACCCGGCACAGGCTGTTACCCGTTCCATCGCACACATAATCCAGGCGCCGGGTAAGAGCATCCACCAGCACATAATCACTCAACTCGTGAGCACGAATATGCGGGCCGCCGCTGCGATGGTCCACGCCATTGAAATGACCGCTCAGGCCGTTAGCTTTCAGACCACCCACCATACCGAACGACAATCTGCCGCCGGCCACATCCAGCTGACCGCCACCGGTAACAAAATCCTTAACCGGGCAGACAAACGTATCGCCGCAAGTGATACCGGCGCGGGCGTGGCTGATCACTACATCCGCACTGATGGCACCGTAAAGCAGATGGTTATCCAGCAAGGAAATATGCAGAGCATTGGTAACAACGGTGTTCTGATCAATGATCTGTTCATTAATCACCACACTGGCCAGCCCGGGAATCTCCACGGTCTGGTTGGGGTGGCCGGACACCTGAATGTCGTAGCCATTGATGCGTAACCCCACAAGCCGCGACGACCCGGACGTTACCACGTCCTGATCAATACAAAGGGTTTGTGCCTGAGCCTCCAGCACCGCTGCCGATACCGTCAACAACCCAAGCACTGACACATCCAGCCCCACTACGGTGGATTGTGCGTGGGTCATGTCACCACTACCGACCACTGACGCGGAAAGGATGTCGGCCCCCACATTGACCAGGCCGGTCTCCGCCACCGCGCTGATACCCTTCTCTCGCATCCCGCCACTGGCATCCAGCATGCCGGTATTGTTGAGGACAACCCGGGTCTCCCCGAGCAGAAACGTTTTCAAAGTGATGTCCACGGCTGTGGCTTCACCACTGTAGGTGGTAGTGACCGCATCGCCACCCCCACCACCTTTGCCCGGTGGGGGCCCCTTGGCTTCAGCCAGCGGAGCCAACAGCAGGCAGGCCGTGAGAACAGGGAGAAACAGTCGGGAGTAATAGAGCAATAGTAAGCGTCGCATGTTGCACCTCCAGGGACAGGACAGTTTCCCAAGACGATCGCAACGCGCGAACAAAGCGGACCAGGGTGGGCACAGGGATAAGGGCACCAGCGGTCCTGAAGAGCTTTATTAAGCGCGCAAAATCTGTCGCCTGCATCCCGGTTTTTCACAACCACAACAAATTCGCACCCGACGCAGCAAATCACATCCCAAAAGCGATAAAACCCTATGAAAAACAGGCCTGTGAAACCGCACCTTGTTGCTGGGCATGCCCAGGCACAGGCCAGTATTTCCTATTGAACACCCCGTGACATGAATTGTTAATGAACACCGTTTAACAATTCATGTCCCATGCTCTACAACTGTTCCTGTGATCGATAACAAGGAGAACCACCATGGGTTTCAGGAACGGATTCACCCGTTTGTTTGCCGGCCTGGTCCTGCTGCTGGGCAGCATGACCACCCCGGCCCTGGCCGCCGGATTGATGACCCCGGCCAACAGCAGCCTGCCACCACTACAGATCCGCGAACAGCATGTCACCGTGGATGTGGAAGACGGCTATGCCATCACTGAAGTGGAACAGGTCTTCCATAATCCCAATGATCAGGATCTGGAAGCCTACTACCGCTTCCCGGTTCCCGAGCGCGGCACCGTGGCCGAGTTCACCGTGTGGATCGACGGCAAGCCGGTAATCGGCGAAGTGCTGGAAAAACAGCAGGCCCGCCGGGTCTACGAACAGGAAAAAGCCGCCGGCCGCGAGGCGGGCCTCACCGAGAAAGACAGCTACAAGGCCTTTGATGTACTGGTGCAGCCGGTACGCGCCGGCCAGGACACCCGGGTGCGGCTGGTCTACATGCAACCGGCCTTTATGGATACCGGCATCGGTCGCTATGTGTACCCGCTGGAAGAAGGCGGTGTGGACGAGAAGAAGCTGGCATTCTGGACCGCCAACGAGAGCGTGGAAGAACACTTCAGCTTTACTCTTAACCTGCGTAGCGGCTACCCGGTGGATGCCCTGCGCCTGCCCAAGCATCCCCAGGCACAGATCCAGAAACTGGGCCCACAGCAATGGCAGGTAACGCTGGATAACCGCACAGCAACCGCCAGCAGCAAAGAAGAAGCGAACAACGAAAGCGACAACTTCGCTCCCCCGGCCACCAATGGCCAGCCGGCCAATGCCTTCACCCTGGATCAGGACATCGTTGTCTACTGGCGCCACCAGCAGGACCTGCCAGGCAGTGTGGATCTGGTGGCCTACAAGGCGCCGGGGAAAGAACGCGGCACCTTTATGCTCAGCATCACTCCCGGTGACGACCTGCCGCCAATCACCACCGGCAGCGACTGGGTGTTCGTACTGGATATTTCCGGCTCCATGAG
>NZ_JABURH010000017.1:0-10088 GCF_014762765.1 Alcanivorax sp. | reverse complement strand
AAATCGAAAAACTGGCCAAGGCCCAGCGCCAGACCAGCGCACCCACCAGCAACCGCGTGGACCAGGCACAGCCCATGTACAACACTAACCGTCCGTCCTATAGCGGCGGTAGCGGTAGTGGCGGCGCCTTCGGCATCGGCGCACTGCTGCCTTTCCTGATCCTGCTGGTCGGCGGCGGGCTGCGCCGGCGCCACTAACGACAAGCAAGGACAGCAAATCTTCCCGGACAGGCCAGCCCTGTCCGGGATTTTTTATGGTCACACCTCCACGGTTTTCCAAACGTAGGGTGCACTGAGCCTAAGGCGAACTGCACCATCAAGCGCCGAATCGGTGCAGTTCGCCTTAGGCTCAGTGCACCCTACGCGGTCGGTGGTCGCTTCCGTTCCCTCTAATCCGCGATGAGCCTTTTTTAGTCCTGCCTCCCTTCGATGGCTGATAGCAGCACCCCGGCAGCAATCCCCAGGCGCTTGTCCAGCCGGCCGTCACCGTCGGCACTGAAATCCACATCCAGTTTCAGGATGAAGGGATTGAATCGCTGGCGGTATTCCGCCACGGGCTTGTCGCCTACGGTAGCGTGGTAGTGCTGCGGAAAGAAAAACGCCAGTACTTCGATATAACGACGCACCAGCGCCTTGAGCATAGAGTCTTCCTCCAGCGTGCCGATTTCCTGGCCCTCGCTATTGAGAAAGGTCCAGTGGTCGCGCAGAAAGGACGACTTGAACCCCGCTCTGCGCAAAGTGCCCACATGCTCTTTATTCTGTGAATCATGCACGTCATAGGCACCGGCAAAATCGAAAATGCTGCGGGTGGAGATACGCAGCAGTTCCTGTTCCTGGCTTTCGTCTGAATAGAGACGGATATCCTCACGGATGCGAAAGCGCTTCATGTTGGAATATAGCGCCAGCTCGCCCTCATCGGTATAAAGGTGAAACGCATCACCGAAGAGCCGAAAAAACTTGCGGCGAATGGTGTAGCGTGGATGCTGAAAACGCGTTGCGTGGCTCATGGTCTCGTCCCTGAGTAAAAACGCTACCCTACCAGTGCCGCAAACGATCACAAGCCTTTCGCTACGAGAGGCGCACCTTAATCAACAGGCGCCCCCATGAACCCGGAATTCTGGCATCAGAAATGGCACAACTCGGAACTGGGCTTTCACCTTCCCCAGGTCCATCCACTACTGCAACGTTATCTGGGCGAACTGTCCTTGAAAGCCGGCCAGACCGTCTTTCTGCCCCTGTGCGGCAAGACCCTGGATATCGGCTACCTGCTGGAGCAAGGCTATCGGGTGATCGGTGCAGAGCTGTCTGATAAAGCCGTCACCGAGCTGTTCGACTCATTGAATCGCCAGCCGGTCATCACCGACTGGCAAGGCGGCAAGCGTTACCAGCATGGGGACCTCACCGTCTTTCAGGGTGACATCTTCTTGCTGCAATCCAACGACATTGAGACAACGGATGCCATCTACGACCGTGCCGCCCTGATCGCCTTGCCAGATGCCATGCGCGAACGCTATGCCCGCCATCTGGTAACACTGACCGACAAGGCGCCGCAGCTACTCATCACTCTGGAATATGATCAACAGCAGATGGATGGCCCGCCGTTTTCGGTTGGCGAACTGCAGGTAAGAAGTCTCTATGAGAACGACTACAGAATCACGCCGCTTTCCAGAAAAATGATCCTCGACCACGAACCGGTTTTTCGCGAGAGAGGGTTGACCGCGCTCTATGAAAATGCGTTTCTGCTGGGATGATTTTACGTAAAGGAACAAGCCACCGAAAAATCCAGTTTTCGAGACCATCAAGCCTGCTCGCATTGTAGGAGCTATGCTCGTATGGCGAACCACCCCCCAACCCTTCGCCATGCAAGCATAGCTCCTAAAAAAGGCACACTCCGCAAAATGGCAGAGCACACACCTTTCAGCCCCATTTGGTAACATTATTGCCTGATCTGCCCACACTACCGATCAAATCACCAGGGCAACACACTGCCATCGGAGTGCCAGAAAGTACCGCTGTTTTCCAGATTCAGGTCATCCATGCGAGCGATCAGGTTAGCTGCAGCTTCGTCCACAGTCAGATTACCGCTGTGCCCGGTCATGTCAGTCTGTACCCAACCCGGATGCAAGATGGCCACGGCGATACCGCGATCATGCAGGTCCAGCGCCAGGGACTTGCCGGCCGCATTAAGACCCGCCTTGCTGATGCGATAGCCGTATTTCTTCCCTGAGGTGTTATCGGCGATGGAGCCCATCCGCGAAGTCATCAGCCCCACCTTGCTGCCTGGGTGCAGATTGTTCAGCAGCGCCATGGTGACCCGCAACGGTCCCAGGGTATTGACCTCGAACTGATGCAGGATCTGTCCGAAATCCATCTCGTCCACCGTCTCACTGAGCATGACACCGGCATTGTTATAAAGAATATCCACCGACGTATCTCCCAGCCCACTGCTCAGGTTGCTGACCCCATCCGCAGTGCTCACGTCCACGCCATCAATAATTTCCACGCCACTGTCTACCAATGCGGCGGATGGCTGCCGGCACACCGCCAGCACCCGGTCGCCTCGGGCTTTCCAGTGCTTTGCCAGTGCAAGGCCGATGCCCCGGTTTGCACCGGTAATTACAATCGTCTGCGCCATTTCACTCTCCTTTCTTTTGGTATCCCAGTCACTTAGCGGGAAGTCCATTCAAGCACTCCCGCCGTGCATTACAAAACACTGCAACATCAGATACAAAACGACATTTTTAGCCAACATTGGCAGCGCAATGAATTTTATATAGTTGCGCGCATGGGTGGATCGCGCTGATACGCCTGTCATACACACTTTTGTGTTCATGGAAGAAAGGGGGAAGTACCCATGCTACATCTTTTGAGAATCATCCTGATGAGCTCTCTGCTCGTCACACTGGCCGCCTGCGGTGGCGGCGGCAGTGGCAGCAACCCGAGCAACGATAGCGGCAACACCAGTGAAGAAACCGGCAACACCGGCGATGAAGACGGTGGCGATACTGGCGGTGATGGCACTGCCGGCGAAGATGGTGGTGACGATGAAACACCACCGCTTACCGAGGAAGAGAAGCAACAGCTTCTGACTCTGGTCGATACCAACAACCACTTCACCGCCTCCGTCTGTCCGCAGGCACTGCTGGGTACCCAGCTGGGTGGCGTAATTGATGTACTGGCCTGCGAGAACGAAGCGCTGACCAACATCTCTCTCGGTAACGACAATGTGCTTGGCCTGCTCTGCGCCAACACCGTTGCCGCCACTGATACCGACCTGCTTGGCAGCGTCACCGAGCCCACCTTCCTGCCGACCTGTCTGGAAGAAAGCGTCCCTTATCTGGTGGACACCCTGGGCGGGATCCTGGACAACAGCGGCGCCATCGGCCAGCAGCTGTGCCCCAGCTCTGAAAACCCGGTGCAATGCCTGCTGGAAACCCTCAACACGGTGCCGGACAGCACCCTGGCCGGCGTGTTGGGTTACCTGGGCTGCGAAGACGCCCTCAACCCGCAGGTTTGTCTGACCCAGGTGGCTGACAACCTGGCCATGGGCGAGCCCCTGATCGGTACCGTGAACAGCCTGTCCATGGCCCTGTGCCCCATTGCCACCGGTGCCGATGCGTTCGACCCGGAGCAGTGCATCACCGAAGTGCTGGGCGGAGTAGGCTCCATCCTCAACCTGACCGGCGGTCTGGGCGAGCTGTGTCCGGAAGGCGCAGACCCGTTCACCTGCCTGCTGTCTGCCGGCGAGAACCTGGGCCCCATCGGCGAACTGATGGGTGAGAGCCCGCTGGATCCTGCCATCCTGGAAGACCTGCTGGCTGGCCTGGCCAACCCGGGCAACATGGAGCTGCTGGGCGAACTGCCGGCCATGCTGGAACAGATTCCGGTACTGGGCGAGCTGCTGGCCGAGCTGTTGGGTAACGGCGGCGACCTTTTCGGCACCCTCGGCGACCTGCAATCCCTGCCCGACCTGCTGACCCAAATTCCTGTGCTGGGCGACATCCTCAACGGTGTTGCCGGTGGCGACAGCGGTGGCCTGCCCACCGATGCCCTGAGCCTGGAAACCCTGATGGGTGGCCTGGAAGGCGATCAGCTGTCCATGGTAACCGACCTGCTGGCCAACGTGCCGGTACTGGGTGATGTGGTCAACCAGCTGCTGGGCGCGGTGTCCTGCGATGCCGCCAACCCGCTGGACTGCCTGACTGACTCCGCCGGTCAACTGGAGCAGTTCACCGGCCTGCTGGAACAGATCCCGGTACTGGGTGATGTGCTCAACGGCCTGCTGGCCACCCTGACCGGCGCGGGCAGCGGCGGCGAAATGCTGCCCGGCACCGACATGCTTAACGAGATCCCGGTACTGGGCGATCTGCTCAACCAGATCCTCACCACCCTGCAGGGCGGCGCCGGTGGCGACATGCTCACCCCGGACCTGGCCATGCTGGAACAGATCCCGGTTCTTGGTGACCTGCTGAGCAGCCTGCTGGGCGGCCTGGTCAGCGGTGATCCTTCCGAGCTGCTGGACGGCATCATGGATCAGGACGGCAACCTGCTGGATAGCGTTTCCGCCCTGGTGGAAGAGCTGCCGCTGGTGGGTGATCTGATCGGCAACTTGCTGGTATCCCTGCTGGGTGAAAGCGAAGCCAGCAGCCTGCTGGCCCCGCTGAGCGACGCCCTGACCACCATCCCGGTACTGGGCCCGGTACTGGATGGCCTGCTGGGTCTGCTCGGCTAATACCTCACGCCGAACCACACAAAGCGCCCCTCCAACGGGGCGCTTTCTGTTTCTACTCTCCTCTAATCCCCCCCTTTCCTGTCACCGCGTCTTTGTTACAGTGGTCATCCACTTCAGAAAGGATGCGAATCATGACCATTGCAGTCGGCGACACCCTTCCCACACTGACAATCAAGACCAACGGCGCCAAAGGCCCCGAAGACCTTAACACCGGTGACTTTTTCAAGGGCCGTAAAGTGGTCCTGTTCGCGGTACCCGGCGCCTTTACTCCGGGTTGTTCCAACACCCACATGCCCGGTTTCGTGATCAACGCCGATGCCATTCTGGAAAAGGCTGACGCCATCGCCTGCATGGCGGTCAATGACGCCTTCGTCATGGATGCCTGGCAGAAAGATC
Source organism: Alcanivorax sp. (assembly GCF_014762765.1). GTDB lineage: Bacteria > Pseudomonadota > Gammaproteobacteria > Pseudomonadales > Alcanivoracaceae > Alcanivorax. The sequence continues at coordinate 4,961 of NZ_JABURH010000017.1, read as the reverse complement.
AGAACGCCGAACATATCACCATGCTGGCCGACGGCAACGCGGAATTCGCCAAGGCCCTGGGCCTGGAACTGGATGCCACCGGTGGCGGCATGGGCATCCGCAGCAAACGCTTCGCGCTGATCGCCAACGATGGCGTGGTGGAGTACCTGGGCGTGGATGAAAAAGGCGTGGACAAGAGCAGCGCGGACACCGTGCTCGGCCAACTCTGAGTCGAACAACCCGAGACGATGCGTAGGATGCACTGGGCCTGGGCGAACTGTACCTGTCATTCATTGAAAATTGAGAATGGATAATTGATAACGGCGCGATCAATGCTCAGTCGAATCTGAAAACGCAAAGACCGCGCCAGAGGTTCGGTGCGGTCTCATGGGTTTGACGACAGAGGAGCTGTCCCGCGTGTTATCAATTCTCAACTATCCATTATCAATTGCTTTTCCCTGGTGCAGTTCGCTTAGGCTCAGTGCACCCTACGGCGACACTCAAATTTCCAGAGCCAGCCCCAACGTGACGGTAAAATCATCCTTTTGTGGCGTAATCCCGTCACTGTCAGGCTGAGGGCTTTCGATGCGTTTCCAGGTGCCGGCAAAGCGCAGATCCAGGCGCTTGGTCAGATCCACATCCAGCGCCGAATAGAAACTATGCTTTGCCCGGCCGGCCTTGCTCTCGGTCAAGGTCACCTGGTAATCAAGATTGATGTCGATATTGCCGGTGAGTTCCTGTTCGTAGAACGTGCCCATGAGAAACGCAGGCGTGGATACGGTTCGATCCTCCCCCGGCACCACATCCACGTATTCCGTGCGCTGGTAACCCGGCCCGGCAGCTACCGACCAGTCAGTCTTCGGTGTATCAAAAATCTGATACCCGGCACCGAAACCCACTGTCCATTCCGCCGCCCGGTTTTGAAATGGATCCCTGTAGTACTGGGCCTGGATCGGCCGAAAAAACCATTTATGACTGACCCGGTAATCGTGGGTCACCTCCGCCGTATGGTTGTTGGCCAGTTGCTCGGACTCTGATTCCGAGTAGTTACCGGTATAACTCATACGGGTGTTGCTCTTCACCGTCCGCCGCTTGAGTACAGCCTTGGTGTTGAGATCTTTTTGCTCCACGTTGCCACTGCGAAAATTCAGGCCCACAGACACATCCGCAGTCCACAAATCAAATTCCCTGGGAGAAGCAGACGCAATACCCACCACCTGCGTAAACGGCACATGCATGCCACCAACCATAAGCCTGCCGTTTTCCGTGGCCAGCCTGCCCAGGATGATGTTCCCGCCATCCAGCAGCACAGACATGGTTCGGCCAGTCTGGATATAAACGATATCCTCCCAATCGATGGAAATCAGGTCAAAATGATCACTATCAAATTCAACAGACTGATTGTGGAGCGTCTTGATCCGGCCCTTTACCCATTCACCGGAATCCACCTGTATCCAGTCCCACTGCTGAACATCAAACGTCGGTGGCTGCCATCGCTGCGCCTCCCTGTTTGCCGCTTCATAGGTCTGGTCGGCATTGACACCATGGCAACTGAACCCGGCAACCAGGCTGGCAATAACCACCCGCCTTCCGGCCATATTCAACGAACCCAAAAATTGATGCAGCCGCGCTGAAGCAGGCTGGAAAAATACTGAATTCTTCATCATTTCTTGTAAGGCATAACCTGGTAAGGGTTTCCGCCCAAAGCAGCGGAAATATCAGCAATGGCTTTCTGTGCACGCACACTGTTACCCACCTCATCCAGCGGCGGTGAGATGGCAGCAATACCAAACTTTCCCGGGGACACGGCCACAATGCCACCACCTACACCACTCTTTGCCGGCAATCCGGTTCGGTAAAGCCATTTCCCTGCATCGTCATAAAGACCGGCCGTTGCCATCACTGCGAGAATTTCCGGCATGTTTTCCGGGTCCACCAGAGCTTTTCCGGTAACCGGGTTAACCCCCGCATTGGCCAGGGTCGATGCCATTATGCCCAGGTCTCTGGCATTGACGCCCACGGAACACTGGCGGGTATAAATATCCGTGGCTTGCAACGGATCTCCTTCGATATGCCCATAGGCATACATCAGGTGGGCGATAGCCTGATTGCGCTGATTGGTCTCGGCTTCGGAGTGGTAAATGTCTTCAAGTACCGTCAGCTCCCGCCCGGCAAAATCACTGTAATAACGGAGGATCCTGTTCCAGATATCGTTGTAACCCTTACCCTCAACCATGCTGGTGGTGGTAATCGCACCGGCATTCACCAGCGGATTCATTTCATGGCCTTTGTGCTGTTCAATGGCATGAATCGAATTGAAAACCTGCCCGGTCGCATCCACACCCACATTCTTCGGCAGTGCATCCACGCCTTTTTCTTCCGTTACCAGAGCCATGGTGAACACTTTGGAGATGGACTGTATGGATACCTCGGATTTCACATCGCCCACGGAATAGACCTTGCCATCCACCGTCACCAGCACAATGCCGAAAATGTCCGAGTCCACCTTGGCCAGGGCAGGGATGTAATCCGCGTTGGCACCGTCATCCAACCCTTGATAACGCTCATGGGCCTGTTTCAGCGCCGAGCGAATGGCTTCGGCCGACGGCAACTCACTGGCCAGCGACAACCCCGACAGCAATAAACTACTGACCAGCACCATCAAGCCCAGCGGATTCTTTCCTGTAACACACCCCATCTTGTCACTCCCTTGCATAATGCCACCTTGAATAGAGATGCTATACGGGTGGCCAGCAATCTGACCAGTACCCATTCGCCACGGATTCACAACAGCACCACAGGTTTTGTGCTAACAATAAAATTGCCAACGGCAAGGAATGAGCACCATGAGCATCCTGCAACTGCCCCATGCGAAACCCGAGGCCATTCTCATCGACTGGCACGCCACTCTGGTGGACACCCACGATGCCATGTACCACGCCGTGGACGATGTGCTGCCCCATCTGAAAGAGCTGGACCTGTGGGACCGGCTGCTGGACCCGGATGACTCCAAGACCATCGAAGATGCCAAGCTGCTCATCTATGTGAAAGACAACCAGCGCCTGCACCCCAAAATCGTTGCGCAACGCAAGATTTCCCGCACCGATATTTTCGAAGTGCTGTTTGGCAGCGACCAGGACGCCAAGGGCCGGGCTCACCAGGCCTTCGATGAGGCCTATAAAAAATACGTGGACGAAGTGTTCCCGCTGGAAGACGACATCCGCGAACAGCTAGAGCGCATTCGCGCCATCGGCATCAAGGTCGGACTGATCTCCAACCGCAAACGGGATTTTCTCGAACACGAACTGGCACTGGTAGACGGCATTGGCTGGGAAGACCTGTTCGACGTGGTAGTGTGCGGCAGCGACGTGAGCAAACGAAAACCGTCACCGGAAATGCTGCTTCTCGCCATGGAAAGACTGGGCATCCCGCCGTCGGAAAGTTGCTGGTACGTGGGCGACAGCACCACCGACGTGATCGCCGCCAAGGAAGCGGGCATCACCTCCATCTTCTACAACGGCGCCGGCTGGGGCCAGGCCTGGCTGGACAAGATCTTCCCCAACACCGTCAAACACCCCCACCGCCCGGATGCGGTAGTCGGCAGCATCGCCGAACTCACCAGCCTGGCCCGCCACCTGTTGGCCCAGCACAAGCGCGTGGAGCGTGCCCGCTAGCCCTCCCGTAGGAGTGTCGCTCGCGGCGCGATTGGTCAGTTTCGAGAAACGAAACGCATGGCGAAACCCGCTTTCGATATACCCAAGACTTCGCAGAGAGCAGAATGCAGGAGCTTGCCTGCAAGCGATGGGGTTATCGCCAGCAGGCTGGCTACTACAAAGCTGCACGCTCTTGCCGGAAGCGACAAACCGGAATTCCAATCAAACAACAATTGGCCCCTTCGCACAGATCATTAATGGTACGATCGTGCATCTTTTAGCCGGGAGAGACTCATGGCCAGCAACCCCCTCCACGCCTTCTGCGGCGACGCCCTCGGACACGACGACGCCACCGCCCTGGCCGAGCGATTACGCCAGGGTCAGGTCAGCACCCGGGAGGTCACCGAGGCGGCTATCGCACGGCTGCAACGGGTGGACCCCACCCTGCAGGGACTCACCGTGGACACCTTTGAGGCCGCCCGCCAGCGTGCCGAAAGCAAACGCTTCAGCGGCTTCTTCGCCGGCGTGCCCAGCCTGATCAAGGACAACCTGGACCTGCGCGGCCTGCCCACCGGCCACGGCAGCCGCGCCCTGGGCGAGGCGCCGCTGAAGAAAACCAGCGGCATCGCCAAACAGTACCTGGCCCAGGGTTTCAACCTGCTGGGCAAGAGCACCCTGCCCGCCTTCGGCTTCACTGCCAGCACCGAACAGGCGGGGGTGCCCGCCACCCGCAACCCCTGGCACAGCGACTACTCCGCCGGCGGTTCCTCCGGGGGCAGCGCCGCCCTGGTGGCCGCCGGTGCCGTGCCCATCGCCCATGGCAACGACGGTGGCGGCTCCATCCGTATTCCCGCCGCCTGCTGTGGCCTGGTGGGTCTGAAAGGCACCCGGGGCCGTCTGATCGACCAGGATGCCGCCAAGGTACTGCCGGTGAATATCGTCAACGATGGCGTGCTCACCCGCAGCGTCCGCGACACCGCCCACTTTTTCATGGAAGCGGAACGCTACTACCGCAACCGCAAGCTCAAACCCATCGGCCAGGTCACCGGCCCGGGCAAGCAGCGGCTGCGCGTGGGCATGATGATCGACTCCGTCACCGGCGACGCCACCTGCCCACAGACCCGCCGCGCCGTAGAGGACACCGCCCGCCTGCTGGAAAGTCTGGGACACACCGTGGAAGAGGCCCGCATCGACCTGCCCGCCCGGTTCGTGGAAGATTTTCTGCTCTACTGGGCCATGCTCGGCTTCCTGGTCAGCAAGGGCGGCAAGGCCCTGTTCCCCCAAGGCTTCGATGCCGGCCAGCTGGACCCGCTCACCCGTGGCCTGGCC
>NZ_JABURH010000046.1 GCF_014762765.1 Alcanivorax sp. | reverse complement strand
TGAGGGTGCCGGTCGCGGGTCTGAGCTGGCGTCCGCCAAGAACACGGCCTACGGCCTGCTGAATGCAGTCACCGAATTCGTGGATCATGAACGCCGCGCCCGCAGCACCGACAACCGGCTGGACTCTGCCTGGTTCGGCAAGGGCGCCCAGATCAAGCAACGCGCTCTGGAGCAAACCTCCCTACTGGTCGCCTGATTCACTCTGACCGCTCACCTCTCCCTACTCTCTACTTCCTTTTAAAAGAAAACCTGGAGAACACGATGAATCTGAAATGGCTCTACCGCCTGTTGGCGGTATGGGACTGTCGCCCTATGCCTGCTGAATTGTCAGCGGTGTGGGGCGCGTTCCTGCATGAAGGCCTGATGTGCCATCCCGGCGATCCGGGTCGGGCTCGTCGCATCCTGGAGACCTGGGACAGTGGCTGCATCGAGCTGATCATCGCCACCTGTGAGTACCTGGACCCGCTCTGGCAGACGGTCTCCCACATCTGGTACGAGCCCCGTGGTCGCCCTGGCGTCTTCGAGTACGAAGTGGTCAGCGAACTGGGCGAGTGGCTGGGTGAGCAATTACTGACTCACGGCCACCTGCCCACCAATAAAGAAGCCGAGCGTTACATCGAGGCGTTGGTGAATGACTTCTTCGAGATTGGCGAGGAAGCCTCTTCCTCTTCAAGTCGCGTCGCATGACGGCACTTAGATATCAGCCTAATTCACCTTTCATTCCATACCCCTAGCCCCGGCCACTGTGCCGGGGCCTTTCTTTGTCTGGAGCATTCTCATGGCACAACCTAAAAGCACTGCACCCGGCCAGCGCCCTGCCCTGCGCCTGGTGTCCACCAAACGCATGAACCGCGAAGACTGGCTGAAGATCCGCAAGCAGGGCATCGGTGCCAGTGATGCCGCTGCGGCGGTAGGTATCAGCCCGTACCAGTCCCCACTAGAACTCTGGATGATCAAGACCGGTCGGGATGGTCTGTTACCCGCCCCTGATCCCGATGACATTCAATCCCCCCTGTACTGGGGCACGCTGCTGGAGCCGAAGGTAGCCGAGGCTTACGCCAAGATCACCGGCAACAAGGTGCGGCGTGTGAATGCCGTGCTGCAGCACCCGGATGACGACAAGCCCTGGATGCTCGCCAACCTGGATTACGCTGTCGTCGGCAATGACAACGTGCAGATACTGGAGTGCAAGACCACGGGGCAATACGGCGCCAAGCTATGGGCGGACGGGGTTCCCGAGTACATCCAGTGTCAGGTGCAGCATCAGCTAGCGGTTACCGGCAAGCAGGCTGCCGATGTGGCCGTGCTGATCTGTGGGCAAGAGTTGCAGATTCACCGGATCGAGCGGGATGAAGCGCTGATTGCTCACCTGTACGAGCTGGAGCGGGAGTTCTGGCAGCTGGTGGAAGCGGACACCCCACCGGACCCGGATGGCTCCGACTCTGCCGGGCACGCCCTGCAAGCCCTCTACCCTCAGGACAAAGGGGAAACCGTGGATCTCACGGATAACCCGGCCATGGAAGGCGACTTCAATGAGCTGCTGGATCTGCGTGACACCCTGGGCCGACTGACCGAGCGAGAATCCACGCTCAAGCAACGCATCCAGCAGACCATGGGGCTAGCCAGCAAGGCCACCTTCAGCGAGGGCTGCGTGACCTGGAAGCGTAGCAAGGACTCAACCAGCCTGGACAGCAAAGCCCTTCTGCAGGATCAGCCAGACCTTCTCAAGCACTACCCCAAACACAAGGCAGGCAGTCGCCGGTTCCTGGTGCGCCCCAATCCCTAACCCAACTCAAAGCGGCATAGCTGCCGGGCCTAGCCCGGCGGTGTGTCTGTGCCTGCTATCAGGAGAATCTCATGATCAAAGGACTCGCGATTACCCCACCCGTGATCGGCCGTATCAGTATTGGCCGCGTAGTGGAGAAGAACGGCAAGCGTCTGCCGGAGAAAGACGATCAGTTCACCATCACCACCCAGATCCAGACCAAGGAGGGCTGGCTGCCTCACCCGCTTGATGAGGCCCTGCGTAAGGAAACCCAGGGCAGCAAGCTGCGCAGCATTCCCATTACCCTGCCCTTCAATGACCCGGACCTGAACCTAAGGGCCGAGTACACCTTCTTCGAGCGCAAGAGCGGCAGGCCGCTGTGCGCTGGAGATGGGGAGAACTGCCGACGTCATACTGACAAAGGCTTGGAATCCCTGCCCTGCCCGTCACCGGATTTGTGTGACTACGGCAGCCATGGGCTGTGCAAGCCCTATGGTCGACTGTACGTCCAGATCGGTGACGATGATGAACTGGGCTGCTTTGTGTTCCGGACTACTGGCTACAACAGCATCCGCACCCTCGCCGCTCGCCTGCGTTACTTCCATGCCATCAGTGGCGGCAACCTGGCCACGCTACCGCTGGAGCTCAAGCTACGGGGCAAGAGCACCACCCAGAGCCATCGGGCACCGATCTACTACGTGGATCTGACCCTGAGAGCGGATCAGGACATGAAGGACGCTGTCACCCATGCACGGGAAGAAGCGAAAGGACGCGAGACTCTGGGAATCAGCCAGGCCGAACTGGATAAGGTCGCCCAGGCGGGCCTGATGAATGCGCAGTTCGAGTATGCGGAAGATGAGGGGCTGCAGGTAGTGGAGGAGTTTTCAGGCGAGGGCTCAACTCAAGCCAGGGAATCCAGCACTCAATCCACAGCCGCGCTTAGCAATAAGCTGGCTGGCAAGCAGTCTGCCGGTTAATCAAGAAGTGCCTTCAGGCCTTCCTGGCGGCTGCGTGAAAGTTTGCGGTAACGCTTGAGCAAATCAGCTTCAGTCTCACTGCGAACTTCCGCGCCGTAAGTGCCTGCTGGGTCTGCGGCACTGTCCTCAGCAATCCCGCATATAAGGAAGTCCAGAGAAACCCCTAACGCCTGCTTCAAAGCAGGCAAATACCGAAACCCCGGGGCATCACGGCCATTCTCCCAAGCGGAGACCGTGGACTTGGTGACATCCAACTCAAAACCTAGCTGCTCCTGAGTCAGCCCCAATGCCAACCGGGCCGCTTTCAGGCGCTCGGGAAAACTCATCACGCCCACTCCACCAAATAGATGAAGCAACGCTACGGCAGAGCGATACCTGTGTCGTATCGCTGAACTTGACTCACAAAGTGTCGCATTGCGATACTTTTGCGGTACTGTGTGCCCGAACCCGTTTTCGGGCCCAAGTCACTTTGGGGGAAGTGATTCAGCACAGCCGGCTAGCCAGGACGGTTAGCTACCCCTTTATACCTCCCTAATCACTAAAAAATGAAAAGAGGTCCAACATGGAAGCAACGGATACACAGAAGCCCTGGTTCTACGAAAGCGGCGGCCAACGCAAAGGAGGGTTTTCTGAACAGGAAATGATCAGTTTGATCACCAGCGGGGAAATCACTCGCGGCGCCGTTGTATGGCGAAACGGCTTGTCCGACTGGACGAAACTTGAAACAACAGAATTAGCAGCCCACCTGGACAAGACCGCCCCCCCTCCTCTGAGCGGGGAGCACGTTAACAATACCGTCGTGTGGGTTCTGGCTTTTGCACCACTCATTGGCCTGATCTTTGAGTCCATAGTCGCTGGCATGGTCTATAACGGCAGCGAATACCGGATAGAACAAGCACTGTCGAGTGCTGAGTTCTGGTATATCACCCTGGCCCTCAACCTCGCCTTGTCATTCTGGGATGAAAAGCGCCTGGAGCAATCCGGCATTGATACCAGTAAGTTCAAAGGTATGACCTGGCTAATCCCCGTTTACCTGTACCAAAGGGCCAAGGCTCTTAAACACAATCTGGCCTACTTTATTGTCTGGCTAGCCTGCTTTGCACTGATGCTGACGGTTTAACAACCAGACATTTACCAGGCAAGTAGCCCCACCCTCATCAAGGCCTGCAATCAGCAGGCCACCCCACATCGACACCAGAAGAGAGACAACGATGAAGACCTTCTCTTTATTGCCACTTATTGCGTCCATTTTAATGGCTGGTTGCGCAGATGAACCGGAAAACACCTTTAAAAAGAGTGTCACTTCCCTTTGCACTGATCAGATCACATTGGATGACCTTCAAAACCCCGATTTCTGCGGCTGCGTATACACAGATGTTCTTTCTAATTACGCAGTAAACGAGGGAGCTCCACCAGAAGACGTTTCATCTGGTGAAGCCAAATCAAAACTTCAGCCCTACATCAATGATGCTATTGCCACATGCAGAAATGGATAAGCCGTAGCAACTTCTTTTTAGCAAACCGCCGCCAGCTTCAATCAGCTTTATCAATTACAACAAGGAGTTAACCATGAGAAAAACCGCTTTCGCTGCCGCCCTAATGGCCATCACTCTTTCCGGCTGCTCCGATCTCTCGGA
>NZ_JABURH010000105.1 GCF_014762765.1 Alcanivorax sp. | reverse complement strand
TCCACTCGGTAATCAGGCCCACCACCGGGTCCGGCGTATCCGGGCGCAGCTCGGAGGAATGGGCGTTTTCGATGCCGGCCACGTGACGGGCATATTCAATCACCGCCAGTTGCATGCCCAGGCAGATGCCCAGGTAAGGTACCTTGTTTTCACGGGCATAACGAATGGCAGCGATCTTGCCTTCGGTACCCCGGTCGCCAAAGCCTCCGGGCACCAGGATGGCATCCAGGTTTGCCAACACGCCGGTACCTTCGCGTTCGATATCTTCCGCATCCAGGTAAAGGATGTTGACCTTGGCGCGGTTGCTGATACCCGCGTGGATCAGGGCTTCATTGAGCGACTTGTAGGCATCCACGAGCTCGATGTACTTGCCCACCATGCCCACGGTGACTTCATTCTCGGGATTGAGCTGGGCTTCCACCACACGATCCCACTCGCCCAGATCCGGCTCAGGCAGATCCAGCCCGAACTTCTCCACCACGATGTCATCCAGACCCTGCTCGTGCATGCCACGGGGTACCTGATAGATGGTTTTGCAATCCGGTGAGGAAATCACCGCCCGGGCTTCCACATTGGTAAACAGGGCAATCTTGTCCCGGGCACTCTGCGGGATCGGATCATCCGCACGGCATACCAGAATATCCGGCTGCAGGCCGATGGAGCGCAGCTCCTTCACGGAATGCTGGGTGGGCTTGGTCTTGATCTCGCCAGCAGTGGCGATATAGGGAACCAGGGTCAGGTGCACCAGCAGGGACTGGCTGGACCCCAATTCCACGCGCATCTGCCGTGCCGCTTCCAGGAACGGCAGGGACTCAATGTCACCGGCGGTACCACCGATTTCGACGATGGCGACGTCCGCATCCCCTGCCCCTTCGCGGATCTTCAGCTTGATCTCATCGGTAATATGCGGGATCACCTGCACGGTGGCGCCCAGGTATTCACCGCGGCGCTCCTTGTCCAGCACGTCCTGATAGACACGGCCGGTGGTGAAGCTGTTGCGGCGACTCAAGCGAGTGCGGATAAAACGCTCGTAGTGACCCAGGTCCAGGTCGGTTTCGGCGCCGTCTTCAGTCACGAATACCTCACCGTGCTGGTAAGGGCTCATGGTGCCGGGATCCACATTGATGTAGGGATCCATTTTGATCAGGGTGACGTTGAGGCCGCGGGCTTCCAACAAAGTGGCCAGGGATGCTGAAGTGATCCCCTTACCCAGAGACGACACCACACCGCCGGTGACAAAGATGAAACGTGACATGCACTCACCAGATTGCTAGTGGGTTGGTAGCACTCTCACCAGTGTAACCGGCACCAATAAAAAAACACCCTGCACGCATGACACGGGCAAGGGGCTTTCTGAATCGGGTTGGCCAGCTACGCAAGTGATGGTTGAACACCTGAAAATTCAGGGGCTTGCGCTACATCAGGACGGGAGAAAATATTAACAGAAGGCGCCGTGCGCCTCAATCGGAATCGCTCTCGGGAGCGTAAAAAGTGGTGCTGCACGATACCCGGCACTCAAGCACCCGGATCGCCTAAGGCCTTATTCCGACTTCTGGTGCGATTTATCAGGCCCAGCGAGTTGCAAGGGGCGAGTCACGACATGCAAAGCCGATCTGGCCTTTCGTGACTCGCACCTCGAAACGTCTGCCGCCCCCCTTGTTCCTGGAATCAGTTACTCTCGCAGGCGGCTAACACCTCGGAAAACGGCGTAGCCATCTGCGAGCCGAACGCCGGATGCCGGGTCAGCTTGCCGCGGCTGGCTCTGGGGCTGGTGATTCCGCAGAGAAAGCGGGCCAGCTGTCGGGGCGATGCCAGGGCCCGGTGGTTTTCCTCACGCATGGCTTGAATCACTGCCGGGTCCGGTGCTCTGCGGTGACGGGACGGCAACTGCGGCTGCTCGCCGAGGCAGGCGCTGCACTGGCCACAGGGCTGCGCGAGGGTCTCGCCGAAATAGCCGACCAATGCCTGCTGGTGGCATTCGGCGCTCTCTGCCCAGTCACACACCTGCTGCAAGCGCTGGATATCGCGCTGCTCGCGCAGAGTAAACTGCTCCTGCATCCGTACGATCAAGGGCTCACTTTCCGAGGGAGGGTTCAGCATCCGATAGCCCTGACGAACACCGGCCACCCGTAACTCGATCATCTGCTGCTGTTCCAGATAGTTCAGGGCATTGAGAATCCTCAAGCGGTCATCACCCAGCGCCTGGGCAGCCTCAATGGGTCGCAGTGTCAACCAGATTCGGCCCTGCTTGCCTGTATCAAACAGGCGCTCCAGAAAACCGGCCCGCTCCTGGTTAAAGCCGGCCAGGATTTCTTCCCGCTGTATCCGGAACGCCACTTTGTATTCGGTATAGAACGGCGCTGTGGCCAGGATCACCCCTTCCAGTTCCAGGTAGGTCAGCAACGTGTTGATAACCAGTGGCCGCACATCAAACTGGCCGGACAATTCATGGATCGAAAGATCGAATTGCGTCGGTTGGGCCAACAGCCAACGAATCAGTGAAGCCAGGGACTCACTGTCCGGCGTATCTCCATAGGTGAAATTTTCCAGCACCGTCAGATCATCCGGATTGGCCAATAGCTGACAATAGGAAGGGTTTCCGTCCCGCCCTGCCCGACCAATTTCCTGCATATAGTTTTCCAGAGACTTGGGCATGTTGTAGTGGTAGATAGCGCGAATATCCGCCTTGTCGATACCCATGCCAAAGGCGATGGTGGCCACCACGATGTCGGTCTCACCCGCCATGAACGCCTCCTGCACCTGATGGCGGGGCTCGTCTTTCAGCCCGGCGTGGTAGGCCTGGGCCTTCAACCCCTGTTTCCGCAAAAAGGCCGCCACGGTCTCGGCGGCCTTCTGCAAGGTGACATACACGATGGCAGGCTCTGCAGGCCGACTGGTGAGCTGCTCCAGCAGATACTGATCACGCTCGGCGCTGCCACAAGGGCGCACAGCCAGGGCTAGGTTGGGGCGGAAAAAACCGGTCTGAACATGATCCGCCCCGGCGATGCCGAAACTGCGGCAAATCTGTTCTGCCACTTGGGGAGTGGCCGTGGCCGTCAGTGCCAGCACCCGGCCAACCTTGAGATCCCGGGCCAGCTGCGCCAATTTCAGATAATCGGGACGGAAGTTATGCCCCCACTCGGACACACAGTGCGCCTCATCCACGGCCATCATGCTGATGGACAGGCGCTTCAGCCGTGTCAGAAAGCGCTCATTGGCCAGCCGCTCCGGGGCCACATAAAGCAGCTTGATGGTGCCATCATCCAGCCCCCGATAAATCGCTTGCAGCTCTCCGGCATCCACACTGGAATCCAGTCGTGCTGCCGGAATATTCAGGCGATTGAGCTGATCCACCTGATCCTTCATCAGCGCAATCAACGGCGACACCACCAGCGTCAGCCCATCCAGCATCAATGCCGGCAACTGGTAACACAGGCTCTTGCCGCCGCCAGTAGGAAACACCGCCAGGGCTGATCGACCAGCCAGTAGCGCCTCGATGACCGCTTGCTGCCCGGGACGAAATCCCTGGAGTTTGAACGTCTCCTGCAATAATTGTTGCGCGTTTTGCATGGATACCCTTGGGTCATCAGGCGAAGTTTGGAACAAGGTGGCTGGAGTCATGGCGGTCTCCTTGCAGGTCCATGCCCCAAGGCTACAGACCCAAAGTGCCCTGCTATATCAGTCAGCATTGATCAACGCTGTAGGACATTGGCCAACCTGAAGGCTGCGCAGGTTGCACTGAGCCGAAGGCGAACTGCACCGTAAAAAAGCAGGCTGGAACCTGTGCGGTGCAATCATCACGTCACATCGCTAACGTGGGGAAGGCAACAGGAACCATTGTTCACAACCGGCCATCTCTTCGCCATCCGCCAACCCCACCAGTGGCACCGATACCAGCGTCTCGCCCCGATATAACAGTGGCCACTGATGCCGCTGCCAGGGGGGTACACCGGCCGCTCGCCACAGTTCCTTTATGCGCTGGTGCATGCCGTTTCGCAGCAGGCGCACACCGCCACTGAAAGGGCGCAGGATCAGATCCCCCGGCGGCCGCATCAGGCTTACACAGCCCTCCCCGGCAACGGGTGACAGTTGCCAGAATGGCAGGGATGGCGGCGGCGCACCCTGCGGCCAGGACAAGGTGCCCTGCCAGGGACTCAGGGTCTCGCGGGGCAACAGATACAACGCCCCCTGAAACAACCGCACCGCCCAGTGCCCCCACTCCACCCTGGCCTGGCTGTCTTCGGCGGCATCCTGCAGGGCCAGCAATTCGGCAAGCACCGCAGCGCTGGGCGAACTGGCCCCCTGGCGATTGAGCCACCAGCGTAACAGGTTACGCTGTCGGGCCGGCCGCAACGCTGCCAACCCGGCAAGAGGAAATCGTTGCGCGCAGACACCACAGGCTTGCGCATCCTCCTGCGCCCTTTCATCCAGCAGTTCACTGGCATCACCCATGTGTCGGGCGGTTCTGGCCAGGATCTCATCGGCCCCGCGCCACCGCTGACGCAGGGCCG
>NZ_JABURH010000047.1 GCF_014762765.1 Alcanivorax sp. | reverse complement strand
TCCACTCGGTAATCAGGCCCACCACCGGGTCCGGCGTATCCGGGCGCAGCTCGGAAGAGTGCGCCTTTTCGATGCCGGCCACGTGGCGGGCGTATTCGATCACCGCCAGTTGCATGCCAAGACAGATACCCAGATATGGCACCTTCTTTTCTCGGGCGTAACGAATGGCAGCGATCTTGCCTTCGGTACCCCGGTCCCCAAAGCCGCCGGGCACCAGGATGGCGTCCAGATTTTCCAGCACGCCGGTGCCTTCACGTTCGATATCTTCCGCATCCAGGTAAAGGATGTTGACCTTGGCACGGTTGCTGATGCCGGCGTGGATCAGGGCTTCATTGAGCGACTTGTAGGCGTCGACCAGCTCGATGTACTTACCCACCATACCCACGGTGACTTCATTCTCGGGATTGAGCTGAGCTTCCACCACTCGATCCCACTCGCCCAGATCCGGCTCCGGCAGATCCAGGCCAAACTTCTCCACCACGATGTCATCCAGGCCCTGCTCGTGCATGCCACGGGGCACCTGGTAGATGGTCTTGCAATCCGGTGAGGAAATCACCGCTCGGGCTTCCACGTTGGTAAACAGGGCGATCTTGTCCCGGGCACTCTGCGGAATCGGGTCATCCGCACGGCATACCAGAATATCCGGCTGCAGGCCGATGGAGCGCAGCTCTTTCACGGAATGCTGGGTGGGCTTGGTCTTGATCTCGCCAGCGGTGGCGATATAGGGCACCAGGGTCAAATGCACCAGCAGGGACTGGCTGGACCCCAGCTCCACACGCATCTGCCGCGCCGCTTCCAGGAACGGCAGGGATTCGATGTCACCGGCAGTACCACCGATTTCCACGATGGCCACGTCCGCATCCCCTGCCCCTTCGCGGATCTTCAGCTTAATCTCATCGGTAATATGGGGGATCACCTGCACGGTGGCGCCCAGGTATTCACCGCGGCGCTCCTTGTCCAGCACGTCCTGATAGACACGGCCGGTGGTGAAGCTGTTGCGGCGACTCAAGCGAGTGCGGATAAAACGCTCGTAGTGACCCAGGTCCAGGTCGGTTTCGGCGCCGTCTTCAGTCACGAATACCTCACCGTGCTGGTAAGGGCTCATGGTGCCGGGATCCACATTGATGTAGGGATCCATTTTGATCAGGGTGACGTTGAGGCCGCGGGCTTCCAACAAAGTGGCCAGGGATGCTGAAGTGATCCCCTTACCCAGAGACGACACCACACCGCCGGTGACAAAGATGAAACGTGACATGCACTCACCAGATTGCTAGTGGGTTGGTAGCACTCTCACCAGTGTAACCGGCACCAATAAAAAAACACCCTGCACGCATGACACGGGCAAGGGGCTTTCTGAATCGGGTTGGCCAGCTACGCAAGTGATGGTTGAACACCTGAAAATTCAGGGGCTTGCGCTACATCAGGACGGGAGAAAATATTAACAGAAGGCGCCGTGCGCCTCAATCGGAATCGCGTCCGGGAGCGTAAAAAGTGGTGCAGCACGTTACCCGGCACAAACTCACCCGGATCGCCTAAGGCCTTATTCCGACGTCTGCTGCGACTTATCAGGCCCAGCGAGTTGTTAGGGTGCCAGTTGCGAAATGCAAAACCGAGCCGACCTTTCGTGACTCGCAACTCGCTCCTCGAAACTCCTACCGAGCCGCACCGTACGTTCCCGGCATCAGGCGCTCTCGCAAGCGGCTAGCACCTCGGAAAACGGCGCACCCATCTGCGAGCCGAACGCCGGATGCCTCCCCAGGCGGGCGCGGCTGGCTCTTGGGCTGCTGATGCCGCAAAGGAAACGTGCCAGCTGCCGGGGTGTGCTCAGAGCCTGATGGTTTTCCTCACGGGTGGCCTGAATCACTGCCGGGTCCGGTGCTGTGCGGCCACGTGATGGCAACGCCTGTTGCTCACCGAGGCAGGCGCTGCAATGACCACAGGGCTGGGCGAGCGTCTCGCCGAAATAGCCGACCAATGCCTGCTGATGGCAGCCAGAGCTCCCCGCCCAGTCACACACCTGCTGCAGACGCTGGATATCGCGCTGCTCGCGCAGGGCAAACTGCTCCTGCATCCGCACGATCAAGGGCTCACATTCCGCTGGCGGGTTCAGCATCCGATAGCCCTGGCGCACGCCGGCGACCCGTAACTCGATCATCTGCTGCTGTTCCAGATAATTCAGGGCATTGAGGACCCGCAGGCGGTCATCACCCAGGGCCTGGGCGGCGTCGATGGGCCGCAGGGTCAGCCAGATCCGTCCCTGCTTGCCAGTGGCAAACAGGCGCTCCAGAAAAGCGGCCCGCTCCGGGTTGAAGCCGGCCAGAATCTCTTCCTGCGATGTCTGGAACGCCACCTTGTATTCCGTATAGAACGGCGCCGTGGCGCGAATCACCCCTTCCAGTTCCAGATAGGTGAGCAAGGTGTTGATGACCAGAGGCCGCACATCGAACTGCCCGGACAACTCATGAATCGAAAGATCGAATTGCGCCGGCTGTCCCAGCAGCCAACGAATCAGCGCAGACAGGGACTCACTGTCCGGTGTATCCCCATAGGTGAAATTCTCCAGCACCGTCAGATCATCCGGGTTGGCCAGCAACAGGCAGTGGGATGGTTGTCCGTCACGCCCGGCCCGGCCAATTTCCTGCATATAGTTTTCCAGGGACTTGGGCAGGTTGTAGTGGTAGATGGCGCGGATGTCCGCCTTGTCGATGCCCATACCGAAGGCGATGGTAGCCACCACGATGTCGGTCTCCCCCGCCATGAACGCCTCCTGCACCTGATGGCGGGGCTCGTCTTTCAGCCCGGCGTGGTAGGCCTGCGCCTTCAATCCCTGTTTCTGCAAAAAGGCCGCCACAGTCTCGGCGGTCTTCTGCAAAGTGACATAAACGATGGCGGGCTCGGCAGGTCGGCTGGTGAGCTGCTCCAGCAGGTACTGATCACGCTCGGCGGTGCCACAAGGGCGCACTGCCAGGGCCAGGTTGGGGCGAAAGAAACCGGTCTGGATGTGGTCCGCCCTGGCGATCTCGAAACTGTCGCAAATCTGCTCTGCCACCTGGGGAGTGGCCGTGGCCGTCAGTGCCAGCACCCGGCCAACCTTGAGATCCCGGGCCAGCTGCGCCAATTTCAGATAATCGGGACGGAAGTTATGCCCCCACTCGGACACACAGTGCGCCTCATCCACGGCCATCATGCTGATGGACAGGCGCTTCAGCCGTGTCAGAAAGCGCTCATTGGCCAGCCGCTCCGGGGCCACATAAAGCAGCTTGATGGTGCCATCATCCAGCCCCCGATAAATCGCTTGCAGCTCTCCGGCATCCACACTGGAATCCAGTCGTGCCGCCGGGATATTAAGCCGATTGAGCTGATCCACCTGATCCTTCATCAGCGCGATCAACGGCGACACCACCAGTGTAAGTCCATCCAGCATCAATGCAGGCAACTGATAGCACAGGCTCTTGCCGCCGCCAGTGGGAAACACCGCCAAGGCCGATCGACCAGCCAGTAGCGCCTCGATGACCGCCTGCTGGCCGGGACGGAATCCCTGGAGCTTGAATATCTGTTGCAGTAATTGTTGCGCTTCTTGCATGGATACTCTTGGCTAATCAGGCGAAGTTCGGAGCAAACTGGCTAGGGTCATGGCTGCCTGCTTGCAGGTCGATGATCCAAAGGTACAGACCTGACGTCCCCTGCTATATCAGTCAGCGTTGATCAAACCTGTAGGACATTGGCCAATCAGGAACGCTTGTTAGGGTGCACTAAGCCCACCGTAAAAAAACAGGCTGGCAGCCTCGCGGAGCAATGATCACTTCAGATGGCTAACGAGGGGGCGGCAACAAAAACCATTCTTCACAGCTCGCCGCCTCTTCACCATCCGCCAACCCCACCAGCGGCACCGATACCAGCGTCTCGCCCCGATACAACAGAGGCCACTGATGTCGCTGCCAGGGGGGCACACCGGCCGCTCGCCACAGTTCCTTGATGCGCTGATGCATACCGTTGCGCAGCATGCGCGTGCCACCGGTAAAGGGGCGCAGGGTCAGATCACCTGGCGGGCGCATCAGGCTTACTGCGCCCTCCCCGGCTGTGGGTGACAGTTGCCAGGATGGCAGTGATGGTGGCGGCGCGCCCTGCGGCCAGGACAAGGTACCCTGCCAGGGCGCCAGGGCCTCACGGGGGAGCAAATACAGTGCCCGTCGGAACAGGCGCACTGCCCAACTGCCCCACTCCACCTGGGCCTGACTGTCCTCGGCAGCATCCTGCAGGGCCAGCAATTCGGCAAGCACCGCAGCACTGGGCGCACTGGCCCCCTGCCCGTGGAGCCACCAGCGTAACAGGTTACGTTGCCGGGCCGGTCGCAACGCTGCCAACCCGGCAAGAGGAAATCGTTGGGCGCTGACACCACAGGCTTGCGCATCCTCCTCCGCCCTTTCGTCCAGCAACTCACTGGCATCCCCCATGTGCCGGGCGGTTCTGGCCAGGATCTCATCGGCCCCGCGCCACCGCTGACGCAGGGCCG
>NZ_JABURH010000108.1:28880-37436 GCF_014762765.1 Alcanivorax sp. | reverse complement strand
GTGATCAAGAACTGGCGCATCGTCAAAGTGGCCACCACCAAGGCCCAGCGCAAACTGTTCTTCAACCTGCGCGGCCAGAAGAAGCGTCTGGGTCGTCTGAGCATGGAAGAAGCCCAGCGGGTGGCGGATGATCTGGGCGTTACCGCTGCCCAGGTAAAAGAAATGGAAGGGCGCCTGGGTGCCTATGACGCCAGCTTCGACGGCCCCACTAATGATGACGAGGACAGCACCGTGGTGTCCCCGGCCGCCTACCTGCACAGCGATAACAGCGATCCGGCGGATCTGCTGGCCGAGCAGGATCAGCAGGAACGGGAAAGCCGCCAGCTGGGCTCTGCCCTGATGGCACTGGACGAACGCAGCCGCGACATTCTCGAGCGTCGCTGGCTGGCCGATCAGAAGTCTACCCTGCAGGACCTGGCCAACGAGTATGGCGTGTCCGCCGAGCGTATCCGCCAACTGGAAAACAACGCCATCAAGAAGCTGCGCAACGCCATCGCGGCATAACCACGCAGCAAGTCACATGCAAGGCCCCTTCCGAGGGGCTTTTTTGTGTTTCATCAGCCTGGCGCGAAAGCGCCGCCTGACGCCTCTTTCCTGTCCCACCTGGGGGTAGGAGCGTCGATGGCGGCGCGATTACAGACCACGATCAAAATCACTTTCACCACAGAGAGCACAGAGTACTCAGAGAAAACCCGGCCTTTTCCTCCGTGTTCTCTGTGCCCTCTGTGGTAAATCCGTCTTTTCAGTTCCGGTTCGCACCGCCAGCGACGCTCCTACGGCGACGAAATTCCGGTACACTACGCAACCCGAGGCGGCACCTTTCTACGGCCGCCACTGCGGAGCAATGCATGAAAATTCTGCTCGTACTCGGCGCCCTGAACGGCGCATTGGCCGTTATCCTTGGTGCCTTCGGCGCTCACGGCCTGAAATCCCGCGTGGACGAATCCATGCTTGCCGTGTGGTCCACCGCCAGCGAATACCATTTCTACCATGCCCTGGCCATGCTGCTGTGCGGCCTGCTGGCCAAGGCGTTTGGCGCCAGCGGAATGGTCACCGCTGGTTGGGTGTTGTTTGCCGGCACCCTGGTTTTCAGTGGTAGCCTGTATGTACTGGTGCTCAGCGGTCACAAATGGCTCGGCGCCATTACCCCGCTGGGCGGCACCGCACTGATCATCGGCTGGCTGATGCTGGCCTGGTCCCTGTTCAAGGCAGTTTGATCTCTATCATGAAGCTTACCGTCAACGGCGATACCCTGACTCTCGATGGCACCACCATCGCGGATCTGGTCACCCAGCTGAATCTGGCCGGCCGCCGCCTGGCGGTGGAAGTGAACCGGGACATCGTTCCGAAAAGTCAGCATGGCAATTTCACCCTGAGCGATGGCGATGTGGTGGAAATCGTCCATGCCATCGGCGGTGGCTAATTACCATCCGGACCCTATTTATTACGCAGTAACCTGAACCGAGGCGAGGCCCCATGTCCGACCTGCTCACGATTGCCGGTAACACCTATTCTTCCCGACTGCTGATCGGCACCGGCAAGTACAAGGATTTCGACGAAACCCGCGAGGCCATCGAAACCAGTGGCGCAGAGATCGTCACCGTCGCCATTCGCCGTACCAACATCGGCCAGAACGCCGACGAGCCCAACCTGCTGGACTTCATCAGCCCGGACAAATACACCATCCTGCCCAACACCGCCGGCTGCTTCTCCGCCGAGGATGCGGTGCGCTGCTGCAAGCTGGCGCGGGAGCTGCTGGACGGCCATGATCTGGTGAAGCTGGAAGTGCTGGGTGACCAGAAAACCCTGTACCCGAACATTACCCACACCCTGCGAGCGGCCCGGGAACTGATCGATGACGGCTTCAAGGTGATGGTCTATACCAACGACGATCCGATTGTGGCCAAGGAACTGGAAGATATGGGCTGCGTGGCAGTCATGCCGCTGGGGTCACTGATCGGATCCGGGCTTGGCATTCTCAACCCGCACAATATCCGCCTGATCCTGGAAGAGGCGAACGTACCCATCATCGTGGATGCGGGTGTCGGCACGGCCTCCGACGCCGCCCTGGCCATGGAAATGGGCTGTGATGGTGTGCTGCTCAACTCCGCCGTGGCCCATGCCCAGAAGCCGGTGTTGATGGCCTCCGCCATGAGAAAAGCGATTGAAGCAGGGCGCGAGGCTTTCCTGGCCGGGCGCATGCCCCGAAAAGCCTATGCGTCTGCCTCTTCCCCCCTGGACGGAATCAGTCGATAAAAAAAAGGCGCCGATCTTGGGGGAGAGTCGGCGCCGGGGTAATGGGGTTTTCAATACCATGACTTGCAGGATGATAATCCCCCTCCTGCCATCAAGGTGACGTGAACCCCACCCTCTCGCGGTTTTTGCTACAATCGTCTCCCGCCCAACTCACCTGGCAGCCCCATGCTCGACTTCATCAAACAGGATAAAGATCCGGAAACCGGCAAGGTTATGCGCAAAGTGCGCAGCTTTGTGTTGCGCGAGGGCCGACTGACCGCCGGACAGCGCAATGCACTGGACAACCTCTGGCCGCGATTTGGCCTGGAACGGGCCGATGGGGTGCTGGACCCGCAGGCCGTCTTCGGTCGCGACGCCCCTCGAGTGCTGGAAATCGGCTACGGCATGGGTCACTCCCTGGCGGACATGGCACAGGCCGACCCGGACAAGGATTTTATCGGTATCGAAGTGCATCGCCCGGGCGTAGGGGCGCTGCTGATGGAAATCCAGCAGCGCGGGCTGAGTAACCTGCGCAGTTATTGTGACGACGCGGTGGAGATTCTCGAGTTGTGCATTCCGGATAACAGCCTGGCCCGGGTACAACTCTATTTCCCCGATCCCTGGCACAAGAAAAAGCACCACAAGCGCCGTATCGTCCAGCCCGCCTGGGTGGCCCTGGTGCACCGCAAGCTGCAACCCGGCGGCGTGCTGCACATGGCCACGGATTGGGAGAATTATTCCGAATACATGATGGAGGTGATGAACGGCGCCGAAGGATTCACCAACACCGCCGGTGCAGGACAATTCTCACCACGACCGTCATGGCGCCCGGAAACGAAATTTGAACGGCGTGGGGAAAAACTGGGGCACGGGGTCTGGGATTTGTTGTTTGAGAAGGGCTGAGCTGCAAGCGACAAGCCTCAAGCTACAAGGCGCGAGCCAGGCCATTCCGAACGGAAACGCTCTGCCCGCGATCCCAACGGATTTTCCGCGCGGAGCCGTATGTTGCCGGGTTGGCAGCGGACCGACTCTCGCGTTGCAGCTTGTAACTTGAAGCTTGCCTTCCTCAAACCTCCTTCAGCGACAATGCACTGAACACCCCCACCGCCCCCATTCCTCCCAGCACCAGCAAGGCCCAGTCATTCCCCAACAGCGCCACCCCGGCACTGATGCCACCCACTGCCAACAACAGAACGCCGATAACGGTATTACTGACGGCGGTATAGTCCGTGCGTTTGGTGCCTCCGGCCATGTCCACCATATAGGTCTTGCGGCCGATACGAACGCCGGCATGGGCGATAGCGAGCACAAAGAAGGCCAATGGGTACAGCCAGTGGAGCCAATCCGCCTGCGGCCCCCAGGCGGCAAGTCCACCGGCCAGCAGACAGACCACCGCCGCCAGCCCCCCACCCCGCACCATCACATTGCGGCTGGAGGTATCAGCCATATAGCCCCAGACCGTGGCGCTGACGGTACTGGCCAGACTGGAGGCGAGAACAAAGCTGCCCAGCAGCAGCGGAAGGGAGGCCTGCTCCTGGGCCACCAGCACCAGGAACGGTGAGGCCAGCGACGAGGCCATCAGCAAGGCGCGGGTGATCACAAAGCGGCGGAAAGGGGCATCGGTTTTCAGCAAGCCAAGACTGGCCAGCGCTTCCTTGAAGGCGTTGTTGCCGCCTTCGCTGGCCCCCGGATACTCATCGACGGTAAAGAACACGCCAGCAGCCACCAACCAGGCCACCCCTGCTGACGCTAACAACGCGCCATAGAACGCCATGGACGGGTCCTCCCCACCGCGGAAGATCGCCAGTGACAGCGCAAACGTGATGGCCCCCGACAGCGTGGCGGACAACCCGGTAAGGCGACCACGGCGAGACTTGGGGATGCATTTCCCCTGCACATCCTTCATGGCCACTGAGCAGAAGCCGCGGCTGATACTGAACAGCACCAACAAACCGATAATCGTCAGACCTGCCTGCATTCCCTCCAGTAACCAGACCGCTGCAGCCATTGCCAGCACGGCAATCCCCTGCAGCGCCGCCCCCAGGGTCCAGAAGCCCTTGCGTATCGGGTAGCGACGCACCAGAGCCCCGATCATCAACTGGGGGATCAGCGAACCGGATTCCCGAATGGGCACCAGTAACGCCGCCAGGTAAGACGGCGCCCCTACCGCAGTGATCAGCCAGGCCAGCACGGTTTTCGGGTTGATCAACAGATCGCCGATCTTGGTCAGGGTGTTGGCGCTAATGATACGAAAGAAATTCCCGGGCACCTCCCGACAGGCGGCATCACTGATGTCCGTGCAGGTACGAGCGTCTTCCTCGTTGGCCACCTGAGCGTAGAGGCGGTCGAGAAAATCCTGTTTTGCCATGCTTCACCCCACATTGATTACTTTTTGACCCGACCCTCACTGTGGCAGGCTTAGCGTGAACCCAACATATAACGATGGAGGGTAAGACGCATGTATCGGGTTTACTATCTCGTCCCCAACCTGCAACAGGTTCGCAACGCAGTCACCCGCCTGGATACCGCCGGGATCGGTGGCGATCGCATTCATGTAATGGCCCGGGATGCTGGCGAGCTGGATCGCCACGGCATCAATGCCACCACCCCCTGGGAAGACACCGACATCATGAGCAACGGCTACAGCGGTGCCACTCGCGGTCTGCTGATCGGCCTGATTGCCGGTTACGCCATTGCCTTTATTGACCCTTGGGGCGTGGACGCCCACCTTGGCGTATGGCTGCTCACCGCCCTGTTCTTCACCTGCTTCGGCGCCTGGGCCGGTGGTCTGCGCGGCATTTCCCATGCCAATCATCATCTGTCTCCGTACCTGCAATCGGTGAAGAACGGCAATTACCTGATCCTCATCGATGTGGACCGCAAACATGAGCGTAATCGCGTCCATCAGGCGCTGGACCATCACATCGAGATTCGCAATCAGGGTGAAGAGGAGCATTTCTCACCCCTCGCGTGAACAGAGAAGGAGGAATTACCCAGCCTGTCGCCCGGTCGCCGATTGCACGGCCACCGGGCGGGCTTTAGACTTTGCGGCATCCTTTGCAAGCGAGTCATCATGCCGCAACAGATCCCCGACGACGCTCCATGGTCTGCTGAAGACTCTGTAGGTCTGGTCGAGCCCAAAACGCTCCAGTTTGACACTGCTCTCGAACTGGAATGCGGCCGTACCCTGACGTCCTACGAGCTGGTCTACGAGACCTACGGCACCCTCAACAGCAACGCCTCCAATGCGGTGCTGATCTGCCATGCCCTGTCCGGCCATCACCATGCCGCCGGCTATACCAGCAAGAGCGACAAGCGACCCGGCTGGTGGGATGCCTGCATCGGCCCCGGCAAGGTGATCGATACCAATCGTTTTTTCGTGGTCAGCCTGAATAATCTGGGTGGCTGTCACGGCTCCACCGGCCCCGCATCCATCAACCCGCAAAGCGGTCAACCCTGGGGGCCGGATTTTCCCATGATGACGGTGAAGGACTGGGTGAACAGTCAGGCCAGGCTGGCGGATGTGCTGGGCATTTCCCGCTGGGCCGCGGTCATCGGCGGCAGCATGGGCGGCATGCAGGCATTGCAGTGGTCCATCGACTATCCAGACCGGCTCAGCCATGCGGTGGTCATTGCGGCGGCACCGAAACTGTCTGCCCAAAATATTGCCTTCAATGAAGTGGCACGCCAGTCGATTCTTACCGATCCCAACTTCCACGGCGGGCGTTATTACCTGCACGACACCTACCCCCGCCAGGGCCTGATCCTGGCGCGTATGGTCGGCCACATCACTTACCTGAGCGACGACGCCATGCGCATGAAGTTCGGCCGCGACCTGCGTGCCGGGCGCTTTCATTTCGGTTTCGACGTGGAATTCCAGGTGGAATCCTACCTGCGCCATCAGGGTGAAGTGTTCTCGCGTAATTTCGACGCCAATACCTACCTGCTGATGACCAAGGCGCTGGATTATTTCGACCCGGCCCGGGAGTTCGATAATTCTCTGGAAACCGCCCTGGCAAAACCGGAGTGCAAATTCCTGGTCATGTCGTTCACTTCCGATTGGCGTTTTGCGCCGGAGCGCAGCCGGGAAATCGTCAATGGCCTGGTCCATGCCGGCCGTGATGTGAGCTACGCGGAAATCGATACGCCCAAAGGTCACGACGCCTTCCTGCTGGATATTCCCGAATACACCAAACTGTTCGGCGCCTATATGCACAGGGTCGCCAACGAAGTGGAGGCAGGTAGCCATGCGTGATGACCTGCAACTGATCAGTGACTGGATCCCCGCTGACGCCAGCCTGCTTGACCTGGGCTGTGGTGACGGCACCTTGTTGGCCCACCTGCAGCAACACAAGCAGATCCGTGGCTACGGTCTTGAAATCAATCAGGACAATCTGGCCGCCTGCTTTGAAAAAGGGGTCAACGTGCTGGAGCAGGATCTGGACGAAGGGCTGGGCAACTTCCAGAACCATCGCTTCGATTATGTAGTGATGACCCAGGCCCTGCAGGCGGTACTGCGCCCGGACCAGATCCTCAATGAAATGCTGCGAGTGGGGCGCGAGGCGATTATTACCTTCCCCAACTTCGGTCACTGGCGGGTACGCGCCTACCTGGGCCTGAAGGGGCGCATGCCGGTTTCTTCCGCCCTGCCCTACGAGTGGTACAACACCCCCAACATCCACCTGTGCACCGTGCAGGATTTCGAAACCCATTGCCGCAAGAGCAGCATCCGCATCCTGGAACGCCAAGTGATCAACCGCCGCCACCACAGCGGCCTGCTGGCACGGCTCTGGCCCAATCTGTTCGGAGAAATTGCGATTTATCGGGTGACCGTATAAAGCAGCTGCCAGCAACAAGCTTCAAGCTGCAACGCGATTGCAGGTTCTTTTTTGGTTGAACCTCGAGCCGCGCCCAAATTCTCGGCGCGGCTTCTGTATTACAAAACAGACAAAAACCGGGTTCGCGTTGCAGCTTGCAGCTTGAAGCTCGCCGCTAACGACGTCAGGAGTTTTTCATGGAAAAAATCGTTCTCGCCTCCGGCAACGCCAAAAAACTCGCCGAAATGCAGCGCCTGCTGGAGCCGCTGAATATCGAGGTGGTGGCTCAAAGTGAATTTTCCGTGCCGGAAGCGGATGAAACCGGTACCACCTTTGTGGAAAACGCCATCATCAAGGCCCGCAATGCCAGCAAATATACCGGTCTGCCCGCCATCGCCGATGACTCAGGGATTGAAGTAGAAGCGCTGAACGGTGCCCCCGGGGTGTTTTCGGCGCGATTTTCCGGGGTCGGCGCCACCGACGCCAAGAACAATGCCCTGCTGGTTGAGATGCTGGCCGATGCGCCGGACGTCTCCCGCAATGCGCGCTATGTGGCCGTGATCGTACTGATGCGCCACGAGGACGACGCCACGCCGCTGATCTGCCAGGGCACCTGGGACGGGGAAATCGTACTGGAGCCCCATGGAGACCAGGGGTTCGGCTATGACCCGCACTTCTTCGTGAGAGAAAAGAACTGCACCGCCGCCCAGTTGCCGCCGGAAGAGAAAAACGCGCTCAGCCACCGGGGCAAAGCCATGGCCCAGCTGATCCAGGCCCTGCAGTAAGACCTTCACCCGTATATCGCGCCTACCTGCTAGCATGTTATTCACATACAGCAGGGATGCCATTATGAGAAAACCGCAGCTTGCCGTTGCCAGCACACTGGCACTGGTGACTTCATTTTCCCAAGGTAGCGGCCTGGAAGGCACCTTCCAGTCACAGTGGCAGAGCCGCTATGTAACCGAGGGCCGGGACAACCTGGACAGCAATCCTCTAGTGTCCGCTGGCGTTGATCTGACTCATCAGGAAGTCACTTTTGGAGTCTGGCAGGCTTGGGCCAACGGCAGCGATTATCGGGAAAACAATCTCTTCGTCGAATACGCTCCCTTCTTTGAGCACTGGACCCCCTACCTCAACGTCACCTACCTGCAGTTTCATCCACAAGGGGCAGACGATGTGGAAACCGGCGCCGGATTTTCCGTACCGCTGCAACCCTGGCTGTCCCTGTCACTGGATGGCACCTGGAGCAAGCAGGCTGACGGGGCTTTCTATGCGCTGACGCTACACAGCCAGCGAGAGCTGTTTACCGACTGGACCGGCAAGCTGTATATCACCCAGACCTACGATGACGGTTACGCCAGTGAGAACTACAACGGTCCGAACCACAGGGAAGTGGGAGCACAGCTGCTCTGGGAGCTTCGCCCGGCACTGGAACTGCACGCCGGCTGGCAACACAGCCGGGCCGGGGAAGACGTGCGCCGGGACGGGGGCGATGACCTGAGCT